>JAHFTP010000141.1 GCA_023265495.1 Chlamydiota bacterium | reverse complement strand
ATGCACGAAGAGAAGAGCTAGCCCTAGGAAAAAGCCATGATCCTCCCCGTTAAAAGATCCGGATTACCCTCCTGACATATTTTCCCAATATTTTCAATAAGGTGGTTCACCGAATACTTACTTATACTTCTCCTTAATCGCTCGCAGATCATTCTTCTTCTGATATTTCCGTCTTATCTTCTTTGTAAGACCATGATCCTTGATTATCCTTTGAATAGCTCCTTGAGAGGCCTTTACATCAAAGAAGTATTTCATCCTCATGGCACCATAACAAGACGCTTGCTTACGAATAGCAACGATCTCTTCTTCCTGGTCTTTTGGAGTCTTATGAGGAATGTGGTTAGGTCCGTTCCTACGATCTAAAAGCCCATCGTTTCCTTCTGCCTTGAATCGGTTCATCCAGAGCTTAACGGTATTTTTCGACATCCTAAATTTCTTAGCGGTAGGCTTGACACCGTTCTTAACTGCCTCATGCACAATCAATTTCCTAAGAGAAAAATATTTTCCTTTACCAGCTAACCTCATTAAATTACCATAATGACTGAGCTCCATGTTCCCTCGGTTGTTTTTGTAGTTACTAACCACTGAAGGGCATGGGGCTTATTTATTCAAATAAAATTTATAATCCTCTTTAGCTGATCTCTCATACTAACCAAAGCATCAAACATCTTTGGACTAATACAAGGAATTTTTTCCATTATTAGGGGGTCAGACTTTACCTGTTCATTTCCGTTTGCTTGAGAAATACTAGTTGCATAGTATACCTTATTAAGGTATATCATGAATTAATATGCGATTGTAGAGGGTCATACGGTCCTTCAAAGACGAAGATGTCGCAGCTTTTTTTAAGAACGGGAGAGTGCCTTCTAGAAAAGGATGGGCAAATGTTCGGACAATTGTGCAAAGAAAGCTCGACATGCTACATTATGCCAGCGAGTTGAAGGATTTGCGCAGCCCACCGGGAAACCGGTTAGAGAGCTTAAGTGAGAACTTAAAAGGTCATTGCATTCGCATCAATAATCAATGGCGGATTGTATTTAGATGGGATAGTCAGCCTTATGATGTACGGATAATAGATTATCATTAGAGGGTAACATGAAAAGAAAACCGACATCGCCGGGAGCGATCTTAAGCGAAGAGTTTCTAAAACCGCTCGGATTGACACAAAAGGAGCTTGCTGAGCATCTGGATTGCGATTACAAAGTCATCAATCGAATTGTCAACGAAAAAGCAAGTGTGACTCCGCAAATGGCAATCAAGCTTGCTTTAGCATTTGAAACAACGCCGGATTTTTGGCTCAATGCTCAGATGGCAGTAGATTTGTGGTTGCTACGAGCTCAAAAACAAAATATCATTAGACCATTGAGCAGAGCGAGACGCAGAGCGAAGGTTAACCTCTAATCATCTAGAGCATAGGCTCTACTTTTTTTTGTGAACAAAGATAATGCCGGTTCCTACAGACATGAAGGCGATTCCTGCGATCAGCGGCAAGCTTTGAATCTATTCATATTTACTGATTTCTTGCTTGCCTTCATCAATTTTTTTCCCTGCAGAATCTGTAATTACTTTACCGACTGCTTTTGAAGCGGGATTAAAAGAGAAGAGTTTGCTTCCCGTATCCATTGTTTTCAAGGCTGGGTTTCTATTGCTCGTTAAGTTGAAAAGAGATGTGCTTTAGCCGCTCCTGTAGATAGTTTTCCAGGTAGACATACCTTTTTTCTTTGAGCCAGGTTTGGAGAGGTAGAATTTCTGCATGTAGTGTTTGTAGGATCATGGCCTTCTTTTGGACCTCAGGGTTTAAAGAGAAGGATCCTACATCGATTTCGATGGCTTTATTTCCTATAAAGCCAAAGTTTTGTTCTATGATAGGATCTCTATCGAAGATTCCCTTTTGGCAGCGGGAGACGATGAGATGGATGAGAGAATCTATACACTCTTTTGCTTGCTCTTCGGATCCTTGTTTATGGAGCTTCTTGAAGGTTTCTTCGACAAGGTCAGCTCTTTGCTGCAGGAGGAAATGCGTAGTGTCTAGGTCTACCTCATGCCTTATGCCGAGCTTGTCGTAGATCGTTAATGTTTTATGCAGATCGTCCGTGGGGTTCAAATGCAGGTAGATAAGGCCTGTTTCCTCTTTAAAATGGTCCCAGGCGATCTTGCTGCTGGTAAAGGTGTTCAAAATACGAAAATAGCGGATCCCCAGGATGCGATCTCTATAGTTTTGTAGGAAGGAAGGACAGGGCATCTTGTGCAGCCAGTGCTGATTGCTTGCGTGGGAAAGGTCGCTGTGGTCTTCCCTAGACCAAGCACGTTTAAAGTAGACAAAGCGCATCTGGTCGAGTTTAAAGAACTTGATCACCGTTTGTTTGTCTTCTGATAGGAAGGTAAAGCACTCGCTTCCCATCCCTAAAAAGTGATAGGGCTGGCTTAGCCTTTTGTGGATGTCTTCGCTCTCTACAAGGGAAGAAACATCCCAAGACTTGTTTTGTGGTATGTCTTTGCCCAAGATTTTTTGCAGACAAAATCCATCCGTCCTTGTATCGCAAAACTCATGAACTAATACGAATAAAGCTACAAAAGAAAAAAACTTAACAAAACGTTTCATAAGAAAGAAAGTTTACTAGTTAGAAGGTATCAGTTTAACATTTCCGCCAATTGCTGATCAAGGTAGGCGATGAGCTCGGGGTAATTGCCTTCTAGCCAAGATCTTAGAGAGTCTGCCCTCCTTCCCATCTCTGCTTTTTTACCCTTTTCTGTAGCTAAAGAAGGGTCCCTAGCAAAGGCGCCAAGGTCGAGCCGAAGGGCCTCTGTCCCTATAAATCCAAAATTACATTTTAATAGGGGGTCATTGTCAGAGATCCCTTTGCTGCAGCGCGTCTGCTCCGTCTGCAAGAAGGAGGTAATGCATTTTTCTGCTGAGGGCAAGTCTTTTTCCTTTTTTGCTTGTAACAATGTGGGGAAAAAGAGCTTTCCTTTCTTTTGCACGAGGAAGGCTACTGTTTCTCTGGGCAGAATATGTGTGATCCCCAATTTGTCTATAAGTCGTAAGGAGGCGGCTGTAGCCTTTTTTTGCTCAGCTAGGTGTGTGTAGACAACGCCCGTTTCCTTTTTTAGTTCTTCATAGGAGATCTGATAGCTTGCAAAGGTCTTTTTTAATTTGAATAGGTAGTAAGCTTTATTTTTTTGGGCCCAAGACGCGCAGAAGGGGAGATGCTCAGCAAAGCGGTAGTAAGCAATAAGCTTTTGGTAACGGTTGTTAGGGATTTTAAGGACATGGGTTTTGTCCTGAGAAATAAATACAAAACATTGTTTGCCTTTGCCTAGATAGGTGAAGGGTTGCTCGAGCAAGGGAGGCACTTCATCTACAGGGGGACTGGAGGCTACCTCTTCGCAAGAAAAATTTTCTCTTATCTGAGAGAGGGTAAACCCGTCGGTTTGGCATTTACAAAATTTTTGCACTCCCAAACCGAGAGAGAGAAAGAGAATAAGGAGAAAAATTCTTTTACTCATTTTCCACTGCTTGCACCTTTTGCGTAAGGCTCTCTTCGAGTTCGGGATGGTTTTTAGCGAGCCATACCCTCATGCGCTCAGTGATCTGTTTCACATCTTTTTGATAGATGTTTTTTTCCTCTCTTGTCAGATCTTTGCGCAGCCTTCCTGCGTCGATGAGGATGGCTTTATTTTCTAAAAAGCCAAAGTTCCTATGGATGCGCGCATCTTCATCAAAAATCCCTTTTTTGCACCTGGAGACGATAAGGTCGACGGTAGAGGCGATCAACTTCTCTGCCAGCTCTTTTTCTTCTTTTGCCATGAGAGCATCGATTTTTGGGTAGACAAGATCCGCTTTTCTTTGCAAAACGAACTCTAAAGGATCTAACGCAATGGTATGTGCTAGGCCGATCTTATCGACCAAGGTAGTAGAAAAATGGAGCGTTTTTGTTTTGTTGAGATGGACATAGATGAGGCCCGTCTCTTCCTTGAGTTCGTCGAAGGAGAGCTTGTAGCTTAAAAAATCTCTCTCCAGTTTTTTCTCTTTTTTCAGCAGGCTCTCCGTCCTTCGTTTTGCTAAAGATGGGGGGAGGGGGAGCATCCGGTAGAGGGGGCTTTGTCTTCGCAGATGGTGTTTGAAGAACTTGATGACATACTTGTCGTCGTCAGATGCAAAGGCATAACATTGCCCTCCGCTGCCGAGGTAGGTGAATTTTTGGTTCAAGATCGTCTGTAAAGAGGAGAGCTCTTCTCCTTGAGGAAGGGGGGTGGCGAACCTTTCATCATAAGGGAGGGCCGAGGAGATTTTCTGCAGGGTGAATCCATCTGTCTGCTTATTGCAAAAATCGGAGACAACATGCAACGCACCCGCTAACAGAAAGATTTTTGCTAAGGTGGTAAGAGCCTTTTTCCTTTTCATTGGGTTCCTTCTTTGATGGCAATGTATACACCCACTTCTTTAGATGACCGCTCTCCATGGACCTCAAAGTCGCCTGTATAGGTGCGCTCTAAATTTGTCTGCCAAATTTTTTTCCAAGTCTCTATTAAGCTTTTAGGGAATTCCCCAACGGCGCGAAAAACGGCATACGTGGAGGCGGGCACTATTTTGGCTACCATCCCTTCAGGTATTTTTCGGATGGAGGTCACTTGACACCCAATCACAAGGGAATAGGGCTTTGTATAGTCTCCTTCATAATCGCAGTAGAGGGCGATCACTTCACTCTCTGCTTTGCTTGGAATCTGGCTTAAGATGTTTTCTGTATAAAATCTCTGCCAATGTCTAGGAATGTCGTGCGGCCCGGCATCAGGATTGTTGGAGGTTCTGCATTCGATTCCTATTACCATGATGGATGGTTTTTGTATGGTTACATATT
>JAHFTP010000140.1 GCA_023265495.1 Chlamydiota bacterium | reverse complement strand
ATTTCTTTTTTTTGCTTGGACCAGTAGCTCCGGCGGGATGGGCGCCCCTCCGAGGAGGATACACTCCAGCGTTTTGTATGCAGGGGGCTCTTGAAGGAGTCTGTAGAGCTGAGTGGGGACAAGGGATAGATGGGTAATCTTATTCTGTTCTAAAGCGCGAGGCGGCTTTTCCTTGGACAGCACGATACAGCTATGGGAAAGAATACAACGAAAAAGGATTCCTATGCCCCCTACATGGAAAAGGGGCAATGACAATAGCCATCGGCTATGTTCTTGCAAGTGGCAAGGGGGGATTGATCCTGTGGCGCTGGCAAGAAAGTTGTCATAGCTCAAGGCTGCTATTTTGGGATGAGCGCTGGATCCGGAGGTGAAGAGTAAGCAGCAAACAGCGGAAGGAAGTGGTTGGGAGGGTGTATGCCGAAGCGAGGAAATGGTATGGTTTTCTAGGAAGGCGTCAGCTTTTAGCTTTGCAAGTCTCTCTTGCAGGGCGAGAGGGGGGAGGCGGAAGCTCAGCGGACAGAGGATCGCCCCCAGTCGAAGCAAAGCGAAAAACAAAATAATCGTTTCCACATAGGAAGAAGCAATAAAAGCCACTCTATGGGAGGGTTTTACCCCGAGCGTTTGGAGTTTTTTTCTTTTTGTTTCTATGAGGGAATCGAGTTCTTGGTAGGGAAAGGCCCCTTCATCGGAGAGGATCGCTAGATTTTGCGGGCTATTTTGCGCAGCCCGGGCAATAGGACAAGAGTACATGTTTATACATGTACCATAGGCACTCACTAAAAGTCAATGAGCGCCTTTATTACATATTAGAGAGAGAAGAAAATGGGGATTTCCATAGAAGAAAAAGAAGAATTTAGAGGGTTCTCTCTTAGATTGCGAACTGCCGGAGAGACGCAGAGGCTCTTTCCAAGAACACTTCCTTATTATAAGATGTTCTTTTTACGCAGGAAGGTGCCTATGCAGGGGCGATTTATTTTTTTGGGGACGGGAGCTTCTTTAGGAGTTCCAGTGATTGGATGCTCGTGTGAGGTGTGCCGCTCAGAGATGTCCTACAATCGGAGGCTGCGCTCATCAGGGCTCGTGCGGATAGCAGACAAGCAGGTCCTCATCGATGCAGGACCCGATTTTCGCTTCCAGGCGTTAAAACACCATATTCACAGGCTCGATGCAGCACTGCTCACCCATAGTCATTATGATCATATTGGGGGCATTGACGAGCTGCGCATCTATGATTTTATACAAAAACGACCTCTTTCTATTTTTCTATCCAACGACTCTTTGCAGGAGATCACAGCGAGATATCCCTATCTGTTTAGTAATAAAGGCTCCCATTTAAGCTGGCAAGTGTTGCAAGGAGATGAAGGGGTAGTCGATCTGGAAGGGATACAAATAGGGTATTTTAGCTACGAGCAGAAGGGGATGAAGGTGACCGGCTTTAGGATAGGGAAGTTCGCTTATGTAACCGATATCCAATCCTACACGGAGAGTGTTTTTGAGAGCCTCTCCGGCGTGGAGACTTTAGTTCTTAGTGCCCTGCGACATGAAGTATCTCCTTTGCATCTTAGTATAGATCAGGCTGTATCTTTTGCTCATCATATTGGGGCTAAACACACCTATTTTACCCATGTCTCTCATGATGTGGATTATGGAACGACGAGTAGCTCTCTCCCTTCAGATATACGACTGAGTTATGATGGATTAGAAATTGTTTTCGATTATTAGGTGGAAAAAATGCCTTCAGAACACAAACAGACCATAGAGCAGTTTACGTTAGGGATGCTGCATAAAGCATTTCTCATTGGAGTTTTCCCCTCGGGCGGCGATAGAAAACTCTGTGAAGAATATCTCAAAGAGTTACATAGCCTCTGTGATACTTTTGGCCTCGGCGTCGTGGCTGAAGTGTCTTGCCCTATCAAGAAATTGGAGGCGGCCACCTATTTAGGCACGGGGAAATTGCAGGAACTATTTCTGGAGGCAAATACCCTCGGTGCCGAGGTGATCATCTTTGATGATGAGATCTCTCCCCATCAACAAAAAAACTTGGAAAAAATCTTTCAAAGGCCTGTGCTCGACCGAACGGAGCTCATCATCGAAGTTTTTGCGCAGAGAGCTCAGACAAAAGAGGCCAAACTGCAAATAGAGCTTGCTAAAATCAAATACCAATTCCCCCGTTTAAAGAGGATGTGGACCCACCTTTCCAGGCAGGTGGCGGGAGGAGGAGGTTATCTCAAAGGAGAAGGGGAAAAACAAATTGAGATCGACAGACGCTTACTGAGACATAGAATAAATAGGCTGCAAAAAGAGATTGAAGAAGTGGTGGCGCAAAGGCACACGCAACGCTCTGCTAGGGTGAGGGCAGGGATCCCTACTTTTGCTATCATCGGGTATACCAATGCGGGCAAGTCTACCTTGTTAAGAACGCTCACAGGAGCCAACGTCCTCGTTGAAGATAAGTTGTTTGCTACGTTGGATACAACAACGAAGAAGTTTGTACTGCCCAATCGCCAGGAGATCTTGCTCATCGACACGGTAGGGTTTATTAGAAAAATTCCTCATACCGTTGTAGCAGCCTTTAAAAGCACGTTGGAGGAAGCTGTCCATACGGATATTCTTATTCACTTAGTGGATGCGAGTCATCCGCTCGCAGAAGAACACGCCGAAGCTGCTTTAGAAGTTTTGCAACAGTTAGGTGGCGTGGACCATCCTATCATCACCGTGTTAAATAAGGTAGATGCCTGTGAAAATGCTCTTTTTCTAACCAAGATGCGTATCAAGTGTCCAAAGACTGTGCAGATCTCTGCATTGCATGGGACCGGGCTCGACCACCTAATGGAAGTGATGGTAGAGGAGGTGTCACGTCTTAGAAAAATGGTGAGATTGCGTATCCCTCAGAGCCATTACGTCCTCGTTAGTGAGCTCATGAAAGAGGGGAAAGTGATCGAATCAGACTATGAGGATAATGATATTCTTATGACTGTAGAGATACCGGCGCGCTTAGAGCATAAAGTTCAGTCTTTTTTGAGAAGCTAATAAGCCCATAGTATCTGAAATATTATTTGTCTTTGACGAATAAACTCTCATTGGCGCAAAATTCCGGTTCATTTTTTTAGTGGGGATTCTTATGACTGTTTCAAGCATGGGTAGAATAATTGTTACTCGAGCTGAAGGGATGGTAGCCCAAAGGTTTCTTGGAGGGTCTCTCCGAATCGGCGGTCCTTTTAGTTTTTTGACTTCGACTGGCCTTCCCAGTGACTCGACTTGTTCCAAAGTGCAAAATATGGCTGCAGCGATTCTCCTTTCATCTAAAGGGGCCTATGGGGAGTCTAGTAGCTCGTCAGAATTTGGGAAGTTTCTTTATTTACTCGTTCCTGCCTATGTTTGTTTGGATGAGGAAATTGATAATAGATCCCTTGCTGAGCGCGATATTTTAGACTATCGACGTCAGGTAGTACAGAGTTCAAGAGATGTTATTTATTCGCTGAAACAAAAAGACAGAGTAGACAGGACATCTCCTATCGAGTACGTAGAGGATATCCCGGGGCCTAGAGAAACAGATCAGGTCCCGGAGAAATTGCGACTTTTGGGTGAGAGTTTTACACGAAAAATGGCTCAAGAAGTTCTCTTGCAAAGACAGGAAGCTTGGAGGAAGATGATGCTCGAACACGAAGAGTATTCAAAGAGGGAAGCGCCTATTCCTACAAGTCCTGAGCTTCAGTTAGCCTATGATTCTATGTGGGACTCTTTAAAAATTCTATTAGGCGTTGGAGGTACATATAATCCGTATCTCTGTACAGCCAGCGTGCTTTTAGAAATGGGTGAGATTGTTCATTGCCTGTATGAATTGGATTATAGAGGTGCTGCAAGCGAAGATTTTAAAAATAAATTTTTACTCTGTGCGCGTATGGTAGTTAAATCAGGATGGAGTCATTATGCAGGCACTGCTGGACCTATACTCATGGATCGGTTAGAAAAGATCATTGAGTACTCCTTAGCAAAGGAGAAGCAAAGAGAAGTGCGGTTACAAGCATTTCGTGAGCGGGCTGAACAAGTCGCAGCAGAGGAAAAAAAATCAAAAGAAGCTTTTGAAGCATTTTGGGAGCAGGCTCAAAAAGCTCCTTCAAAGGATCCTTGGATTGTTCCGATTTCTCTAGATGGGGATCCATTCTTTGAGTCCGCACGCAAAATGGGTTCCGGAGTGACAAGCACAGCGCGCTCTCGTCGCCCTGCTGAGGTAGCCAGTGTTGATAGAGAGCCCGGATCTTTTACACAGGGAGATAACGATCTACGCCCGAACAACATCCGTGATCGCCCCACGTCATCCGGTAGCAGGTCTTCACCAACTAGCGAGCCCTCTCCAAGCCGCAGCGAGCCCTCAAAATCTACTCCTTCACGTAGCAGCTCTTCATCCGGAAATTCGTATTCGGGAGTAGATAGAATTTCGACTCGCTCGAGAAATTATTAAAAGAGGGGAGGCTGAAGACCTTAGAAATTCCACTCTAGGCGGAGGTCACCTTGGTGCATTTGGTAGACTCCATTGAGCTCGCCGCGGTACTCTGCGGAGATCATGAGCCCACAGTTCAAGTTGAAGGTGAAATCGACAGCAGGGGAAAGCAAAGTCCAAGTTTTATTAAAAGACCAGACATTAAAGCTCTCTGTGAAGCCGACATAGCTGGATCTGTAGTCTCCGTCCATAAGGGGGAGGATATTCACACAGCTGAGAGAGACAGTAGGAGACCAGCATCCACCACGCATCGAGATCGTTTTAGATACGCTAAGCCCCGCTTCGCTGCGGAGGAAATTCGAGTGTTTATCATGTATGTGGAGGTCTAAGCTTTGGGCGCCGTGTTCATGATATCCTTTTTC
>JAHFTP010000139.1 GCA_023265495.1 Chlamydiota bacterium | reverse complement strand
TGCAGAAGGAGTCGTCAGATTACGCCCCGTTCTTTTCCTGGAGAGGATTTATCCATCGCCCTGTCTGCCGGAACATGAAGAAGCAATAAATAAGGCAGCAAACGACCTAGCTAAGAACCTCTCCCTCTCCCTTTATACTAAGAATGTAAGAACGGATACCGGTTCTACGTCGACGCCAAGGCTAGGTAATCTCCAATCGCTAGCTACGAGCGCCCCATTTGAGTATGAAGATGGAGGAGTGGGCGTCTCCGGCGGTAGCTATATAATCGAAGGCGCAGTAGAAATTCCGGTGCGATAATGGCATTAGCGGCGGCTCTCTGCTCCTAGAGATACTATTTCTATGGGGATTTGCTCATTTTGCAATACCCGGGCTAAAGCCTCACGCAGGGGGTAAGTATTTTTTTTAGGGTTGACTAGGAGCTTAAAGACATAGGATACGCGCCATGTTTGGAGCTCTTTCGGGATCGTTGATTCTTCTATAGAATGGAAAATGTCGCTTTCGAAGAATACGAGTCGCATAGATAAACACTTGGATCGGAGCACTAGCTGTCCATTTTTTGAGTAAAACGCAGTTCCCATACGGTGGTCTTCAGTGAAGTTCTCAGCCGTAGTGTAGAGCATCACAGTAATGAGCCAAGGTTTTCCCGGGTCTCCATTGACAAATTTGCTCGAGTGGAACTGTTGATCTTCGCCATAGAGCACAGGAATGCCAAAAGCGATCCCTTTTTCAGGATTACAGTCTTGATGTTTGCCAAGCTCCCTACTCTCTTCTGTGACTTTTTCCAGTAAGTTACAAATAACAGAAGAAGATATATGGGAGGACTTGTCACATAACTCCCAAGGAAGAGTACTGATATCAGCATCTAGATGGAAAGCAAGCCAGCTAAACAATTTGTAGAGTTCATGGATCCCCTTGGGTGGACGAGAAAAAAATTGCCATCTTTCTTTTCCATCCATGGACTTAGCCGGTTTTTCTCCCTGCATGATAGCTTCCGCACTGCCGTAGCTGTTTCTGCTAAATGTAGTTTTTCTACAGTAGTTGCAGTTATCCATGCCCTCATCTGCTGAGAAGAAATGATCGATAAGGAAAATGTCTTTATTGTCGACGGAAGCATGTTTTACCTGGCTATTTTGCATTCTCATCTTGGAGGAGGTGAAAGGATGCGGCTCAAAATGAAATAAAAGAAGCGATGTCTGGGGCGTGTTGTAACAATCATCCGTTAAAACAGTGGCACTTTTTTTTATTTTTGGGAGCTCTGTATCGGGAGAATCGCTCATAATTTAACCTAGTTTTTCAATGATCGTAACGAGTGCTTCCTCGCAAGGAGGGGACTCAGCGGGAAGTGGTGGGGAAATCCACTTTTCCTGAAAGTCGAGGTCCGGATTAGTGATGATATGTTCAAAAAAATAAGGATTTTGAAACTTGGAAATGGCAGTCTGTGAAAAGGAAGAAAAACGGCTTCCTTTCTTCATAAGCCCGTTTAATGCTGCTTGCAAAAAGACTATTTCATCATCGCGAGGCTTTATTGCCGGTATACATAGTTCTATTCGCTCCACACCATACTTTTGCGTTATTTCTTCATATTGTTTCTGCGAGATTTGTCCACCGGCGCAGAGCTCTTGCAGGAAATAAGAGAAATTTTTGAGATGAAATTGTCCGGTCTGTTCATAGAGTTCATGGATCTCACTATTGGAATAGCGTATCTTGGTAAGCGCGGGGAGCTTTTGTTTTATGCTAGATAGCAACTGCTCTCCGCTCTGCAAGGCAAGGTGTCCCGCTGCTTTGTGTTTTTGTATTGTCGCTTCTATTTCTGAAGAGGTGTTGTAGAAAAAAATAGTGTCATAGACGTGTAAGGAAGGTAGAGCGTTTTGCCAGGGTTTTTCCATGACGGTAACTGTGGGGAAGTCCTGTGCCCAGCTGCGAGCCCGTTTAGCCTTATCAGGGCTCGGTTCGATAATTGTATGACTCTTGGGGTAATAAGTTTGGATGTGCGCAGCCGCATGCCCTTTTTCGAATCCTACTTCTAAGACGTGACCTTGAGGTTGCATCGCATCAACCCATGTCTCTAGATAGAGTTTTTCTTGGGGGACGCTCGTTTTCTCCATGACCACCTCGCTGCAACATTTTTTGTACTGTTGCATACAGCTTTTCTTTCTGTCAAAGAGTTTGTCTATGACTGGAATAACAAGACTATTCCCCTACCACATGGGTGTTGTCTCTCATCACTTCCTGATCCATCAAAAATACGAGGTCTTTGATAATATTCATGCCTTCTTCAAGTTGTAGGTCGTTTTGTCCATAGTTCTCGGTGGGGTCCAAATAATCATTCTTCTTGGCAATTTCTTTGAGAAAGTTTTGATAATTTTTGTTAGCGGCTATCCGTTTTTCTGAGTTGCTTTTAAGTATGGGTAAATAAGCCAGATAGTTGGTCATTATCGGTTGAAGATTAAACTTGTAGAGCCGCATGACTTGTGTGCGGTGCACTTGAGGAATGTCGGAGAGGTCATCGTCAAAACTAGGGGGGATTTGGTCGTTAGCCAAGGGGAATTTAGCAAATTCTTCGCCGATATCTAAATTAGAAAATAGACCGGGTACCACTATATCCGTTTTTACGCCGACGAGCTGAGGGCTTTTTCCTGATACGGTATAATATCTGCCTCTAGTTACTTTAAATTCTCCCTTAGGATTGACTTTTCCAAAATGGGCATTTTCTAAAGTAAATGTTTGAAATGTACCTTTTCCATAGGTCTGCGCGTCCCCTACAAGGATCGCTCTTCCATAGTCTTGTAGTGTTTGAGCCACGATCTCTGAGGCGGAAGCGCTGATCTTATTGGTCAGTACGACAAGAGGCCCATCCCATATTTTCTTTCCTTCCACATTTCTCAGCCTTTGGACTTCTCCCGTATTGTCCTTTACGGACACCACAACCCCTTTAGAAATAAAAAGCCCTGTTACTGTTACTGCTTGAGGCAGCAAGCCTCCCGCATTCCCACGCAAGTCGAGCACAATGCCTTTCAAATTGTGGTTCTTCTTCATGTCTTGGATGGCTTGCATGAGATCAGAAGTAGAGGAGGTAGTGCTATCTTGGTAGAAGGAAAAAAGATGCAGTAGGGCAATAACCCCGTCTCCATAGGGTTCATAGCTGGTTTCTATACGTGTTTCTTTGAGAACTACCTCTCCTCTAATAATCTCTACGTCTAGTTTCGTTTCACTCTTAGCATCGCCCTCTCCTATTGGTCTAAGAATTGTGAGCAGTACGGGAGTTCCTTGCTGGCCACGGATATATTCGACAGCTTCCACTATGTCCATCCCCACAACGGGTATAGCATTTACCGCTATAATGCGATCACCTATTTTTAGTTTGCCCGGTAGGCTTGCAGGGCTGTCATCGAGAAGTCTAACCACTGCAAAACCATTGAGGTCATCTCGCAGTTGCGCCCCAATGCCGAAAAGCTTTTGCTGCACTTGGATCATAAATTGACTGGCTTCAGCAGGGGTGAAGTAAGCTGTTTGTGAGTCTAATGCAGAACTTACTGACTTGAGCACATAGCCTAATATCACTTGCGATCTTTCTGCGGCGGAGTTGCTTTTCAGCTCTTCCTCTCTATTGAGTCTTCTTTTGCTCAGACGTTGAAGAAATTGCTGTCTAGACTCTTGATTGAGTTTTTCTGATGCATCTACTTGTAGAGATTTTATGCGTAAGATCCTGTTTTTTAGCTCTTCTTCATTACTTGCCCACTTGATGTCTTTAAATTCGGTGGCTTTTACATTTTTAGGCAGTTCAGCGTTCTCTAGTTCTTTTTCCCAGGTATTTCTACGAATGAGCGCGGAAATAAAGAGTTCGTGCATTTCTTCATAAGCAGTGAACGATTCTGAGAGGATTGCTGCAAGGGTCTTATTTAGAAGGTCTTCAGAGGGGGATGTCCATTTAAGCGTCTCTTCCTCAGTGAGATAGGTCTTGCCTGGGTCCAGCTCTTCTAAATAATTAGTGAAAGACCTTTGAATGATTTCGGGGGTCAGATGTTGGTAGCTGACGTGGGCTTTTAGAATTTCCTCGATTTTGCCTTTTGTATCATGAGGAGTCAGCTGCGGAGGTTTCGTAGCCTCTAATAGATAAGGATTTAGGGCTAGTATTAAAAAAATAAATATTATTCTAAAAGTCATGGCCACCTCTTCCCTGCTTCTTAAGATCGGAGCATAATGGATGAGAAGGCTTTATGGCTATTAAAAAGGGGGGGTAGTCGCATTTGGGATAAAACAGGATAAACAACGGTAAACGAAGGAATTGCATATATTGCTTGATCTCAATTCATTTATATGTGATAATTATATATCAAAGTAGGGTAAAAACATTAAAATAATGAAAAAATAAAAAAACCAGCTTTGCATTAATTTATAACGCGCCAGTTACTGATTAAAATGACACTAATTATAAGGCGCTAAAAGCTAATTTTGATTTTATAGGAGGATACAATGGATCATGAATTTAAAAACCCAACAGGGGAAGGGCCCTTAGTAGCGACAACTCCGCAGAAAAAAGTTGTTTCTATTACAGAAGCTGCCAAGATAAATAATGTGACTAGACAGGCTATATATGTAGCCATTAAGCAAAAAAAGTTAAAGGCGTATAAAGACAGTACGCGTTGGACGATAGATTTAGACGATCTAGAGTCTTATCGCAAACAAAAATATTCACGTACTAAATCTATGTTCCAAGGAGAACTTCTTTTTGATAACCAAAAAGGATTCTATTCTGTAAATCAAGTAGCAAAACTTCTTAATGTTCCAGCTCAAAAAATCTACTACGCTACTCGTGTAGGTTTAATGAAAGCTACAAGAAAAGGCGCTGCTTGGGTTATTCATTCGAACGAAGTGAAACAATATCAAGAAAATTACTTGAATAAGAAAACTGAGAACTTTCAAGTAAT
>JAHFTP010000138.1 GCA_023265495.1 Chlamydiota bacterium | reverse complement strand
GGCCATACAGACGGCCGCCGTTGCCGTCATGCGACAGAATCAGTGGTGGGCAACCACCTACAGGGGCCACGCCTTAGCCCTGCTGTTAGGTGCGCATCCCAATGCGCTCATGGCCGAACTATATGGCAAAGCTACGGGCAATGCGAAGGGATGGCGCGGATCCATGCATTTCTTCACCGATAGGTTGCTTGGTGGATATGGAATAGTGGGGGGGCAGATTCCCATATCGACGGGAGCTGCTTTTAGTATCAAATATCAAAGAAAATATCCCCAGGTAGGCTCTCCCATTAAAAGTGATGTTTCCGTCTGCTTTTTAGGGGATGGCGCTGTGGCGCAAGGGACATTCCATGAGTCGTTGAATTTAGCCTCTCTTTGGGACCTCCCTTGTATTTATGTCATAGAAAATAACCAGTGGGGGATGGGGACGCATGTGCAAAGAGCCATCTGTGTAGAGCCTATGGCTGAGAAAAAGGCTCCTAGCTTTGACATGGACAGTTACACGCTCGATGGCATGGACTTTTTCAATTGCTACGCCGGCTTTGCCAAGATTTTCAAGGAGGTGAAAAACACCTCTCGCCCTGTTCTTATCGAGGTGGTAACAGAAAGGTTCAGAGGGCACTCTATTTCAGACCCGGCGGCATACCGCTCCAAGGAAAATCTACAAGAGTGTATGCAAAGAGATCCCCTAAAAATTATGCTGAAAATGCTGACAAACTATGGGCTTCTCTCCGATGAGCAGTATCAACAAATGGATAAAGAGCAAAAAGATGTGGCGGTTGCCTCGATGGAATTTGCAGATGAGAGCCCCTGGCCGGATCCTATCACTTTAGAAGAAGATGTTTTGGCCCCATAACCGTATAAGGATAACGCAATGTCGATGCAAACTGTGGAACTAAGAGAAGCGCTCCGTCAAGCACTCGATGAGGAGATGCAAAGAGACCCTGCTGTTTTAGTTATGGGAGAAGAGGTTGCTGAGTATAATGGTGCCTATAAGGTCACTAAAGGAATGCTTGACAAGTGGGGAGACGCTAGAGTCGTCGATACGCCCATTTCGGAGCTGGGCTTTGCCGGGCTATGCATTGGTGCTGCTATGACGGGTCTGAGACCTGTTGTAGAGTTCATGAGCTTTAACTTTTCTTTTGTAGCCATCGATCAGATCCTCTCCAACGCTATTAAGATGTACTACATGTCAGGGAATCGATTTTCTGTTCCTATTGTTTTCAGAGGACCCAATGGCGCCGCGGCGCAGGTGTCTTCCCAACATTCTCATTGTGTGGAAGCGCTCTATAGTAATTTCCCCGGGCTCATTGTCCTAGCGCCGAGCAACCCTTACGATGCAAAAGGGCTGTTAAAATCAGCCATCAGAAATAATAATCCCGTGATTTTTTTAGAATGTGAGCTTACCTATGGGGATAAGATGGAGATCCCTACACAAGAATATCTAGTTCCTATTGGTAAAGCTAAGGTGGTGAGAGAGGGGATCCATGTTACCGTAGTGTCTCACAGCAGGATGGTCTTACTCTGCAAACAAGCTGCTGATGAACTGCAAAAAAGAGGGATTCAAGTGGAACTCATAGACCTAAGGACAATAAAACCCTTAGACATCACTACTATCGTAGAGTCTGTTAAAAAGACCCATTTTTGTGTTCTTGTAGAAGAGGGACATATTTTCGCAGGTGTCTGCGCAGAAGTCGGTTTTCAGATCATGGAGCATTGCTTTGAGTATTTAGACGCTCCGATTAAACGAGTGGCGCAAAGAGAAACGCCCATGCCTTATTCTAAGCTGTTAGAAAAAGAAACGCTTCCTACAAAAGAAAGAATCCTTCAAGCAATCGAAGAGGTTTTAGCCTAAACGGAGTACAAAACGCTTATGCCTTTCACGCTCACTATGCCCAAGCTTTCTCCTACCATGGAAGAAGGTACGATCACTAAATGGAGAAAAAAGACGGGAGACCTCGTTAAAGCAGGAGACATTCTCTTTGAAGTAGCCACGGATAAGGCAACAGTTGAGCATAGCGCGCTCGACGATGGCTATCTAAGAAAGATCCTCATTGATGAAGGGAAAGAAGCTGTAGTTAACCAAGCGGTGGCTGTTTTTACTGAGACAAAAGACGAGTCGATTGAGGGCTATGTTCCCGAAGGGATCAAGCCAAAAGAAAAAGTCATTGCGATGCAGCCCCTACCCCAAGAAACAGCAGCGCCTGTATCGAGGCTGCAAGAGACAAAGTCTGGACAGGCGATACAGCAGCCCTCCTTCGTTCCGGAGCCTCCTTTAGAGGGCTATGAGTTTCCTTCTCCTGCGGGAGAAGTCTCTGATAGGGCATTTGCCTCGCCTCTAGCTAAGAAGCAAGCAGAAGAACAAGGGATTGATATCACAACCGTAAAAGGGAGTGGCCCGCAAGGGAGAATCATGTCTCGAGACCTTCCCATGGGTCAGGCCAAAGCGATAGCCTCTTTTGGGCATAGGGCAAGGCCGACGCTCCCTCCGGGAAGCTATGAAGAAGAGTCCCTTACCCCCATGAGAAAAGTGATCGGGCAAAGGCTGCAACAATCGAAAACTTTTATTCCTCATTTCTATGTGATGCAAGAAGTGGATGCTAGAGCTATGATCACAGTGAGGGATCAGCTCAAAAATATGGGTGTGAAAATCACATTTAATGACCTCGTTATCAAAGCCACCTCTTTGGCGCTTAGAGAACATCCTGAGATGAACAGCGGCTTTAACTCACAAAATTCTTCTATTATTCGTTTCAAGACGATAGATGTCTCTGTGGCAGTGAGTGTCTCTGCAGGGCTCATCACCCCCATCATTCGTCATGCGGATTATAAGAATCTGGGGCAGCTATCCTCTGAGATGCGACTGCTCGCTCAAAAGGCAAAAGAGGGAAAACTTTCAAGAGAAGAGTATGTGGGAGGGTCTTTTACTATTTCTAATTTGGGGATGTTTGGCGTAACAGGTTTTGTGGGAGTGATCAATCCCCCACAGGCAGGGATCCTATCCATTGGCGCCGTGCAAGAAAAGCCTATCTGTGTAAAGGGTGAAGTGGTGGCAGGCTCTACCATGCAGCTTACCTTGTCTGCAGACCACCGCGTTGTCGATGGTACAGATGGAGCAAGGTTCATGAAAACGCTCCAAAACTTACTGGAAAACCCCTCTATTTTACTTCTATAGAAGCCTTTTCCTATAAAATAGATAAAAGCAGGTGAATGAAAAGATCGCTATAATGCTGATGAGTACAGGAAACATGTGGGGTGTGCCGGAGAAGGGCAGCGTTACATTCATTCCGTATAAGCTTGCGATCATTGTAGGTATGCTAAATAGGATCGTCAGTGCTGTCAGCAGCTTTATCGTTTTGTTCAGGTTGTTTGTAAAAATGATCTGATAAGAATCCCTCAGACTTCGAATGCTTTTGATCACTATCGTTGCTAGGTCTTCTGATTGTTTTAAGGTGTTTAATACATCATCGATCTGCTCTCTATCTTGTTCATAAAGACTGGAAAACTTGGCAGAAAGAAGATGTTCTAACATGCTTTTTAATGGAACTAAAGAGGAGAGGTATTGGTTTAAGATCTCTTCTTGTTTTGTCAGAGTGGAAATATCATCGCTCTCCACGTGGATCATCTCTTTTTGCTGCGTCATAACGTTATGACGCACTTTCCTAATCTGAAAATTGTATTCTTGTGTGATTCGTAGCAGAACGAGGATAAGTAACTGGCTTTTTTCCTTGGGAGAGGTTTTTGTTTTTTTTGTTAAAAGATTTTGGATAAGAGGGGAGTGGACCGGTGCAATAGTAATAAAATAATGCGTTGTTAATAGAATGGTCACCGTTGTTGTATAAAGACCGCTTTCCATATGCATGGGGTGTCTTAAGTACAAGATAACGCTATGGTCTACTTTCTCTACACGGGGAACCTCATAGCGATCCAAAGAATCTTGGATGTCGCTCAATTCAAGCCCCGTCATCGAGCAAATCTGCTCTAGATCTTCTACAGTGGCTTGCTCTGCATGGATCCAGCATCCATCCTCAGGGCTATCTAATAGAGAAAACTCTTCCTCTGTAGCTTTTTTTTCGTAATAGGAGAGCATGGTTTTTCCCTCCGTGTCACCTTAATCCTTAACCTAGAATAATGCTTTTTTAAATGCAATATTTGTTTAGTTCAGTTTTTTTTAATTATTAAAATAATGTGTTTTATTTGCCTTGGATTTGTAATTTGTTGTTAAAATAGGTGCTAGGTAGTTTTAATAAAATAGGGGTTTTAAAGGGGCAGGCCCCTTTAGATCCCTTATGTTTTTAAAGTACTTGGTATTAAATGGTTGAGGTCTGCATTCTGTAGATAGAATGCGAAGATGCTTGCCAAAATATCCCATTTTCCGGGAAAATACAGGAAATAACTAGGGTGTTTTCGGTAAATTATCTGAAAATAACCCCCATAAAAATGGTAACTCTATGAGAAATATAGACTTAGAACTCGCTAAATGGCGTGAGGCAAAATACCGCAAGCCACTTCTTGTTAGAGGGGCCCGTCAAGTGGGGAAAACCTTTGCTATCGAACGATTAGGGCGAGAGCAATTTGAAGGATTTTGTAAGATTGATTTTGAGCAGGAGCCGGAACTAAAAGCTGCGTTCGAACAAGACCTTGTTCCTGAGAGAATTCTTAAAGATCTCTCCAGTCGCAAGAGAGTTACTATCACACCGGAGAAAACGCTTCTTTTTTTCGATGAGATTCAGGCCTGTCCAAAAGCACTGATGTCTCTGCGCTATTTTTATGAACAAATGCCCTCTCTTCATGTAGTGGCTGCAGGATCTCTTTTAGAGTTTATCCTACATGACGAAGAATTTTCTTTTCCCGTTGGCAGGCTGCAAACTATGTATATGCGGCCGCTTTCATTTAGAGAGTTTTTGCACTTCAAAGGAGAAGCTCAAGCTTTGGAATGGATCCAAAGCGCTACATGGGAAAATCCAATTGGTCCTTCTACGCATCTTT
>JAHFTP010000137.1 GCA_023265495.1 Chlamydiota bacterium | reverse complement strand
GTGACGTCAAGCTGTCTTTCACTGGCCGGCATCATTGCTCCGGTGATGACGGGATGGTTGATCGATCTCACGGGTAACTACCAAGGCGCGTTCTTATTGCTTGCCGGCTTAACCGGCATTGCCGTGGTCACTGTGATTCTTTTTCACCATCCTGATAGGGAACAGGCTCATGCTTAAGAAAGCACTCTTATTTTGTTCGACTTTTCTAATTGGGAATTTCTGCGTTGCCGAGCAGACAGAAATACAGAAATATTCTGCTATTTTTTTAGGACCACAGGTGGCCTCTGTAACCATGTCTATTGAGGGGAATTCCCCTTCTTTTCATGGTGCACTCGCTGGGGCAAGGTTGGGATATACCTACCAAAAACCTCATAGTCTCTATGCAAAAGCCTTTATTAGCTATGCGCTTGGAAGACTAAAAAGTGAAGATAATCCCAGCCGCTTTCTCCATGATGAATCAGTGGAAGGGCAAATCGGATATGTCTTTGCGTGTCATAAATTCCGTCTTACTCCCTACGTTGGTTATGGATTTCATTACCTAATTCAACACAGAGAAAGCCATCCCCTCTTTGCTGAATTGACATTCAAATACCGAGACTATTATTTACCTTTGGGTCTACAAGGGAAATACTCCTTTACCAGTCAAGTGAACTTCGGTGTAAACTTCTCTTGGAGATATGACATAGACCCTTCTGTGCAGATCTCCGGTTTTGAAGGAATACATTGGACACTACACCACAAAGATGGCTATCTCGTTTCTCTTCCTTTAGAAGGTTTTTTTGACGACAAGCAAAGATGGAGTTTCTGTTTAGAGCCCTATTGGCAACAATACCAAATAGGTTCGTCTAAGGCAGTCTCTTCTACCGGCATACCTTTGGGACTCACGACACAGACGTTGACCTATTGGGGTGGTCTACTTACAGCTCAAGTCCATTTCTAAGTATGCTCTAGTTGCAGGGTTTCTTTATTTTCTCTTAAAAAGGCCAGTGCAGTGAATGTGCACAGAGCGAGTAGCATGAGTACAAAAGCCGGCGACGTAGTATTGTGGGTTGCTTTTACAGCATATAGAGCAAAGAAAGGGGCTGTCCCTGCAAGAATCATGTTACATAGGTTGTAGCTGAAGGCGAGGCTAGTGAAGCGCACGCTGGTGGGAAAAAGCCCGGAGAGAGATTGCGAAATTAAAGCAAAGTGTAGCGAGAGCAATAGGACTAGGCAAATACCTAATACTGCGGTCATAAGTAACAGGCCGTGTCCAGCAAAATAATAAAAAGGAAAGGAAAGTATAGCGATTGCGATAGAGCTGGACATGAGCAACTTTTTAAGCCCATAGCGGTCCCCTAGTTTTCCACAGAGGGGAAGCGATATAGTAGAAAGAAGAAGATAGGCTGCCGTTATCACTAGCCCGAGCGATACGCTTGTATGAGTGAACTGCTCTAAATAGATTCCTGTAAAGACAAAGACCATGTAGTAGCCGCCCAGAGGAAGTGCTGCAATAAAAAAGGCGTAGACCATTTTTTTCTTATAGCCATGCAGAGCTTTACGGATCGGTGTTTTTGTCACATGATCCTTTTTTTCTAATGCAGAAAAAAGGGGTGTTTCCGTCAAACGGTATCGTAATGTGAAACCTAAAAGACCGATGCATCCTCCAATGATAAAGGAGAGTCTCCATCCCCAAGCTGCTAATTGCTCCGGAGCTAGATAATGCTCCATCAAAAGACACTCTACAATATTTAGAAGCGTTCCTATCTGAGAGCCAAAAAATGCGTAGCTACCCAAATAAGCCCTCTTGCCAGCGGGGGCGCTCTCTGTGAGGTAGCAAATAGTTCCAGGAAATTCCCCTCCTACAGGGAAACCTTGAAATAGGCGCAGTAGGACTAAAAGCCATGCAGCCCAAGGTCCTATTTGTGCGTAGGTGGGCAGCAGTCCAATTAAGAAGGTGGGGATCGTTGTCATCATGATAGAGGAGAGAATGGCTATCCTTCTTCCATATCTATCGCCTATATACCCAAAGAAAATGCCTCCAAGAGGCCTAGATAGAAAACCTATAGCAAATATGAGAAGCACGTTGATGATAGCTGCTAGTTCAGTATGCGAGGGGGAAAAGAAAATCCTGGAGATCACAGGAGCTAAATAGGCATAAAGGCCGAATTCGTACCATTCGAGAATATTTCCCATGGTTGTGGCAGTGATGACGAGTTTTGTAGAAGAGCGCAAGAGGATTTTTCCTTAGTTTACATCTGTACCTGTACTAATAGAAAATTTTTTAAAAAAAAGGAATGAAAATGTCGTGGGCTTTGAAGAACATTTAGTTTTGTATGTTCTGTTGAAAGATATTGAAATCGTAGATCGCAAAGTTGTTAGGCATAGGGATGGGCGTATTTGCATCTTGCATGTAGATGGGAAGCTCGCTTTGTCCCTGCCCATAGAAAGATTGGAGAAATGCCATGAACTGGCTTGTTGACCATGTTCCAAAGAAGGGGTCGTTATTGTTTTGTAAGTTTTCAAAGCTGAACATGATGTAGATGTTGTTCACAACAGTAGGATTGGTAAAAGGAAAAATCCACTTATTGATAATCTCCGTTTGATAGAAGGGAACATTACTTCCGCTGAAGGGGGGATTGGAGTTTAAACTCAGTGTTGTATTCGTAACAGCAACATCCTCGCTGACAATACCGATACGAGTGAGGACTTTTGCTTGCATGGCACCAAGGGGCATATCTTCTATGACTTGTAGCAGATGCGTCTGAGGATCGCCTGTAGAAAAAACGGTATTTGTTCCCACAACGTCTTTTGAGGAGGAACTAAAGGAGATTGTTCCTATGCCTTGCACGTAGGGATCTCCTCGGAAATTAGAAAGTAAGCACGATGCCGCCAAGGAGGGGTTGTTTGGCAAGGTGAAGATATAGGGGATATCCGGTTCGTATGCCTGTACATATACGTGATCTAGTAAAGGGTAGGTAGTTGTAGGGCGCCACTCAGGAGCCATATACCCGGAGGTGAGTGGAGGGAAGTTGCCCGGGAGTGCTCCAAGGCCTGGATCCGTGGGGAATGTGTCTAAGTTTGCATAGGTGGGTGTGCGCTCGCTGATTCCATAGGTCACCCCAAGGCGGACGTCTAGGTTGTTTTCTGTACAGAAATAATCCATGAAATCTATGAGGAGTTGGTAGTCTGCCACGTTGCCGTGGACCATAGCCGGCTGGGGATCTAGCACAACTTCTTTGATGTTGACTCCTAGAGCGATCATCTGCTTTACCCATTCCATTTTTAGCGGGAGATCTAAGAAATACGCAGGCAGCATCGGATAAGGGGATGGCAGTATGGAGGGCACAGGCACAGGGGCCGGCATGGAATCCCATGCAAAGCCGTCGAGAGCAAAGAATACGGCCAGTTCACATGAAGGGGGGATCTTCTGCGCGTAATTTGTGAAGGAGGGGGCAGGTGCGCTTACTCCAAAAAAGGGGAAGTGGCTAGGGTCTTTTATGTCTGTAATGACTCGTACAATATTGTTAGAAGCAATAAATTGCAGTAGGTTTTCCCAATGTTTTATAGCTGAAGGTGTGTCCTCAGATGAGATATCATCTGCATAATCCCAAAGGACAAAGGGGTAGAGAGAAAAAGGAGAGGGGGAGGATATCTTTTTGACAGAGGCATTGCCCCTGACTATATAATCATCGTACACGGAAGAGATCTGTTCTTTAACGGGTTCCTTAGCTAATAGGACATAGGGAAGTAGGCACAGGGTAAATAGTCTGGTTTTAAGCATATTTTCCATACGGCAATTCCTTTTTAAAAAAGAAGAATATCTTCCTTTTACGAGAATTTGCCTAGAAATTTTTGAAAACATGCAAAAAATCGTCTTCTCTGCTATGCTTTGGGTCTTATGTCTACTCTTCCAAAAAACAATTACGGATGCCCCTATCTTTTTCTGGCCCCTATGGAGGGGGTGGGAGACCGGTGTTTTCGTAGGGCCATAGCCTCTATTGGTGGATTTGATGAGGCCGTACGCGACTTCCTAAGGGTTCCTAAAAATGCCCATGTGCCGAGTCTTGCAGAGCAGTATGAAGCAGAAGAGATCACCCCCATTCCCTTAGCTGCGCAGCTGATGGGCTCCGATGTAGATCTCATGGCTGCCATGGCCTGCGAGATGGAAAGGAGAAAAGCTCCTCGTATCGATGTCAATTGTGGCTGTCCTTCGAACACTGTTACAGGCAGGGGAGCCGGGTCTAGCTTGCTCAAAGAGCCAGATTTTTTATATCAGGTAGTAAAAGCCGTCGTTGATGCGGTCTCTATCCCCGTTACTGTGAAGATGCGCTCGGGATATGAAGATATTTCTTTGTTTAAAGATAATTTGTTGGCAGCAGAGGCGAGCGGCGCCCATTTTATTACTTTGCATCCCAGGACTAAGGTAGATGGCTATGGCCCGCCCGCGCGTTGGGATCTGATCGCCGAGGCAAAGTCTACTCTCAAGATCCCCGTCGTGGGCAATGGGGATATCCTCACCGTAGAGGATGCCCTTACGATGCTAAAAACAACAAGATGTGATGCTCTCATGATAGGGAGGGGCGCTGTGATCAATCCTTTTCTTTTCCATGAGATCAAAGCGCATTTTTCTGAAAAAGCATTGCAGCCTTCATGGGTAGACTTGGTGAGGTACTTAGAACTCTATCTTGCTGAGATCCCACCGGAGGTAACAACAAGAGTCAAAGTGAATAAACTCAAACAGCTGCTGAGCTTCCTTTTTAAAGGAAATGCCCTACTTCAAGAACGAAGAAATGCAGTGCTTACCTCCCAACATGGTGATCCAAAAGCTCTGCTAGCCTTTGCTATCCCCCTGCTTCGCGAGGGATGGGGGCAAAACTAAAAAACCCTTCAAAAGCTTTGTAGGAAGGACGGAAAAAATGGGCCCTTTTAGACGCTAGCTCCCGCAGCATCCCCAGGGAATGTGCTGCTGCAGTGTTGTTGTTTGCCATGGCTCGCAGTACGTGTGCTCGTT
>JAHFTP010000136.1 GCA_023265495.1 Chlamydiota bacterium | reverse complement strand
ATTTGAGCTTTTCTTCAATGAGCTTAATTATTTGGGGAGTCAATTTCTTGCTAGGTAAGGAAGGTCTATTATCAATGGCCTTTGCTTGGGCTTGTTCATGATTGTACCCACCTTCTACAGAAATAGAAAATTCTTCTATGGCTCTATTGGCGGTGATTTGGAATTTTTGCTTCATGAGCAGAGGTACTCATGTGCCGGATGAACCAACCTTTTATTACCCAAAATTGGACATTTATAAAAAATGCTAACACTAAAAAACACTGATTAAATTTAATTATTAATTTACACTATAATTATTTACAGCTTCAGATAAATGAAGCTATTACATAAGTAATATAAAATTAATTTTAATTGCTTCCTCTTCCACTTCTTTGAGGGGAGCTCATCTCCTCATGGAAAAGGATACAATGCACATCTTTGATTTGGTTAAATTCCTCAATAAAGTCTCTTGCCACAGATTCCTCTTTGAGAACGACTACGTTCTCTTTATGGCGTGCGCTGCCGTCGTAGGTGAAGTTAAATGACCCCGTCCAAACGGTAGAGCCACTAAAGACGCAGAACTTGTTGTGCATAGCTGCGGGATACTTGTTTGTTTGTTTTGACGCTTGCTGCCAAACAAAGATGGGAATCTTCGCTTTATGCAGACGATGCAAAGGAGATCTTCTTTTAATGGAGATGGGATCAATAAGCAGCTCTACATCTACCCCCCTATTTTTTGCTCGTATGAGGGCGTCGGCTATTTCTTTATGAGTGAAATGATAGACAGCAAGACGAATACTTCTTTCTTCTTTATCGATGAGGTCGATTAAGTGGTGATCTAACCTTGCCTTGGAAGAGAAAAGCACCTCCACCTCTGCAGGCTTTGCATGAAGAGCGCTTGCAAAACAAAGAGCTATGCTAAGGATTACCACTGCCTTTTTACCCACAAAAACCTCTCAATTTTCTTACAAAAAAAGAGGGTATAGAATAAGGTAATGGGCATTATTTCACTCTATTTTTTTTCGGGAGTATGACAATGCCGATGCATCCTATTTACTACGACACAGAGACAACAGGAATCAAATTTGATAGAGACCGCATCATAGAACTTGCGGCTTACGACCCTGTTCACAACAAAACATTTTGTCATTTCATCAACCCGGGCATCCCCATACCCGCAGAGGCAAGTGCCATCCACCACATCACCGACGAGATGGTAGCAAACAGTCCCTCCTTTAAAGAAATAGGAGCCTCTTTTATTGAGTTCTGCGGAACGAATTGTGTGCTTATTGCCCACAATAACGACAGTTTTGATAAACTCTTCTTAGAAGCAGAATACCAAAGAAACCAGATTCCGGTCCCCGCTTTTAGGTATATTGACTCTCTGAAATGGTCGAGAAAGTATCGCCCCGACCTCCCCAAACACTCCCTTCAGTTCCTAAGAGAGGTATTTGGAATCCCCCCCAACCAGGCCCATAGAGCTTTAGATGATGTCATCGTGCTCCATGAGGTGTTTAGTCAGATGATCGACGATCTATCCATGGAGACCCTATTAGAGCTTTTAAGCGCCCCTACAGTGATGACTCGCATGCCTTTTGGTAAGCATCAGGGAAAGGCGTTAGCAGACGTCCCTAAAGACTATCTAGCATGGCTTTCACAGAACGGAGCTTTTGACAAACCGGAAAATCACAGCCTCCGCTCCAGCTTAGAAAAGTTGGGTCTGCTGGCACCGGTTACCGTCTAATAATCATCACTAGAGATAGCCATATTGATTGCGAGCAGAGTTTTTCTAGGATCATCGAAAACATGTTCTCTGCCCAAAGCCAGGATTCATTGCTGCTTGGGCAGCAGCAGCTGGCGACGATCTTGAGGCCGAAGCTCCTGCAGCTACTGCCGCTCTGTCATCGTAGTCTGAAGAAAGCATCGCTATATCCGCACGCATAGAGACAATGTCGCCTGGAAGAGGGGTTTCTGTCTACCGATAACTTACTCAATTATGTAAGAGATTCTATCACACCTTATTTTCAGATACCAAAGACTACAGCAGATATTTCCGCTCTATCATGTAAATGCTGTATCGCAGCTTTTGCTTTAACGGACAGGGAAAGAGAGTGCATCTCTATTAATTCCGGCAAAAGTCGTAAAACATGAATAAGAGTTCGGGCTCTAGAAAGATTCTCTTTATTTCCCAAATAAATCGAATCTATATTGACAATGGTTTTACACATAGGATTGGAAATAATCCGCACAATATTTACTTTAAGTGCCGTCTGACGAAACAGCTCTGCCAAAGCCTGATTTTCCTCAGATAGGAGCTCCCCGCTTGCACTTTCACACCTCTCCCAAACTTCCATAATCCTTTTGGATTGTTTCATAAGATAGGAGCGTTCTGCTTGTGGTGTTTTTTCAATCAGCGCACATGTTTTTGAAGAGAGATCTTCCAGTTGCTCAACAAAAACAGACATCCGAGAGGTTTCTACTACCGTCATATATTCCCTTATTGTTAAAGATGGACTAGCCCATCGAACTTCCGTAAATTCTACAATCACTTAAATACAGGCTATACCAAGACTTCCTCTGTAGTATCTACCTGCTTAATTTCTGTTTTGTAAAGAGTCTCCCACATAAGTCGAAAAGGAGGACATGTTTTCAGCAGCTCATCTTTCGTGCCTTCAGCCAGTTTTTCTCCCCTGTCTAAGTAGATAATTTTATCTGCATGCTCAATGGTAGACAGTCTGTGCGCTATCAAGATCTGCGTTACTTCTCCTTGGAGGGCTGCGATAGCAGTTTTGATGTGATTTTCACTGATCGCATCTAAAGAAGATGTGGCTTCATCTAAAATAAGAATAGGAGAGCGTTTTACAAGCGCTCTTGCGATGGCAAGCCTTTGTTGCTGACCTCCGGACAGATTTTGCCCGGCTTCTGCTAACATCGAGTCGTACTGATCGGGAAGACGACAAATAAACTCTTCGGCATGAGCTCTTCTTGCAGCGGAGACAATTTCTTCTTTAGAATAATCCTTACCAACAGCAATGTTCGCTGCGACGGTGTCATAGAAAAGAAAGGGCTTTTGTGAGACAAAGGCCATCAGCTCTCTTAGCGATCGCTGCGTATATGCATTAACAGGTTTGCCATCGACCTTGATTAGCCCTTTCTGCACTTCATAAAGCCTGGGAATCAGCTGTACGATCGTTGACTTCCCAGAACCCGTAGGTCCCACAATAGCCACTGTCTGCCCTTTTTTTACAGAGAAAGACACATCCTTCAAAACCCAATCTCCCCCGTAACGGAACCACACATTTTCAAATTCTATACTATCAGAAAAAGAGGTGAGAGCAACGGCGCCATCTTTGTCATCGATATGCGGCTTTAGGTCGAGAACCTCAAACATCCTCTCCGCAGCCACAATCCCTCTTTGGATATTGGCGTTTTCATCAGCAAATTTCTTAACAGGCTCATAAACAAGATGTAAAAGACCGCAGAAAACAAGAAGCTGCGATACGCTCATCCCTAAAGTATAGAGCCCAAAAAGAACAACGACCGCAAGACAGAGTGTAGTAATGGCATGCAATATAGGTCTAGTTAGAAGTCCATACTTAGCCGTCTTTCCCTCCAACACCGCCATGCGATCATTTTGCTCCTTATATTTTTTAAGAGAAAACGCTTCCATAGCAAAGATTTTCACCGTTTGAATCCCTGCTAAAAAGTCAATGAGCACAGAAGCAAATCTCTCCTGATTTTTTTGCAGCTGACGAGAAACTCTCCTTACTCGTTTTGCTAAAAAAACAATCGGCATAATGATCAAGGGAACGCCAATAAAAATCACAAGGGAGAGTCGCCAAGAAAGATAAAAACACATGGAAAGGCACGTGACAATCGTAAAAGGAGTTTGTAAATAGTTTGTCAGCCATGAGTTGATAGATACGGCAATTTGCCCTGCATCCCCCACCACGCGGGAAGAGAGGCTTCCAATATTGTACTGCTGATAGAAACTCATTGGAAGAGACTGGATATGCTCGAAGTATTGCTGCCTTAAGTCTCTACTGATGCGAATAGAGAGGATCTGTGTGTAATATCGGCTTGCAAAGAGCCAAATGGCTTTAAAGACCGCAACACAGACGAGTAGCAATAAAAGTGCATTGATATTGTTGGAAAAATTGGCTTTCTTTTTTAACTCTTGGAGCATCCAGTTCAGCGGATTGGTTTCCCCTTTGTGAGCTAGATACTCTGAAGCCGTCTGTTTTGTGATGGCTCCCGTGTGGCCAACATCAATTTCTGCCCATTTTTGCTCAACCTGGCCCAAAGAGATCGCCTCTTGCGTCCTGCCATATTCCGCCTGCTCTGTGGAGAACAGGGCAAAAAAGTCAGATCCATTATTAGAGAGAACCCCCAAAGCAAACATCTCTAACTGACTTGCCACCGTCAAAAGGACTAGAGTCGCAAAAGTAATAATGAGCAAAGTCAAATGTTTACGCGTTCTTAGCGCCGCTTGCAAAAGCAATTTCATGATCAACCTAGTTGTATAGTAAAATGCAAAAGAAGTTTAGCTTATCGACCCTTCCGATTCTATAGAAAACTTTCCCATCTTACGGAATTTATTATATCTTTTCTCTATCAGTAGAGCAGGAGGAATTGTCTTCAACTCAGACCATTTTAGCCCGATGTATTTTTTCACCCTTTGATAGACCACTTTAGGGTCGTGATGCGCTCCCCCTTGTGGCTCCTCGATCACGTCGTCGACAACACCGAGTTCAATGAGCTCTTCGGCATGTAGTTTGAGCGTGGAAGCGGCAAGCTCCTTTTTACTGGAGTCCTTCCACAATATGGAAGCACATCCTTCCGGAGAAATCACGGAATAGTAAGAGTGCTCTAACATGGCAATCACATCACCGACGCCCATACCTAAAGCTCCACCCGAACACCCCTCTCCAATGACGAGCACGATGATAGGCGTCTGTAAACGGGACATCTCCCATAGGTTTTGTGCTATGGCAGCGCCCTGTCCCCTTTCCTCGGCAGCAAGCCCT
>JAHFTP010000135.1 GCA_023265495.1 Chlamydiota bacterium | reverse complement strand
CTATGAGAGAATAGACCAGCCCCGGGGTAAGTTCTTCCATACGGACTGGGCAGGGACGGGTGGCGGAGCCACCGCCGGCTCTTATAATGTATAGCGCCGATTCAAGCTCCTCAGAGGGCCCGCGGAATCTGTAGATTAAGGTTTTCTAGAACTTGTTAGGAGCCCTCTTCCGCTTTGAGCACTTCCATGAAGGCGGATTGAGGGATTTGTACTTTACCGATCTCCTTCATCCGTTTCTTTCCTTTTTTCTGTTTTTCCCAGAGTTTGCGCTTACGGGTGATGTCGCCACCGTAACATTTGGCCGTTACGTTCTTGGTAATGGCGCGTATTGTTTCTCTGGCTAAGATTTTCCCACCTACGGCTGCTTGGATGGGCACTTTGAATTGCTGCATGGGGATCACATCTACGAGTTTATGGCAGATAGCCCTTCCCTTACTCTCTGCTTTGGATCGATGCACAAGGCAGGAAAAAGCGTCGACAGGCTCTTCATTGACTCTGATCTCTAGTTTTACAATGTCAGAGGGGGCATAGGACTCAAATTCATAGTCAAAAGAACCATAACCTCTTGTGATGGACTTGAGCTTGTCATTGAAGTCTGTGATGATTTCATTCATGGGGAAACGATAGGTAAGAAGCAACCTTTTGCTATCCATAGTCTCCGTTTTAACAAGCTCTCCTCGTTTATCCATGCCGAGGCTCATGATGGCGCCAAGATACTCTGCAGGGACCATGATATGACACTTGACCCATGGCTCCTCAATTGTGTCGATATGGGTAGGGTCGGGGTAGTGGGCTACGTTGTCTATGTTCATTTCCTTGCCGCTTTGCAAAGTGAATTTATATACGACGCTCGGCGCTGTAGTAATAATATCGAGATCAAATTCTCTTTGCAGTCTCTCAAAGACAATTTCTAAGTGAAGAAGACCTAAAAAGCCGCATCGGAAGCCAAAGCCTAAGGCAAGAGAGCTTTCTTGCTCTACGTGGAGTGCGGAGTCATTTAGCTGTAGCTTTACAAGAGCGTCGCGAAGAGATTCAAAGTCGGAGGAGTCTACCGGATAGATTCCTGCAAAAACGACAGGAGCAATCAAGCGGAAACCGGGCAGCGGAGTAAGAGCCGGTTGCTGTGTTAGGGTAATAGTATCCCCAATTTTTACATCTGCTGTGATTTTGATGTTGGCAACGAGATAGCCTACCTCTCCTGCGCGCAGTTTTTCTACCGGTTTTTCTTCAGGGGAAAAAATGCCCACTTCTAATACCTCAAAGGTTTTTCCTGTGGCCATCATCTTGATTTGCGAGCGTTTAGCGATCTCTCCACTCACGATGCGCACATAGACTAAGACTCCTCTATAGGTGTCGTAGTGGGAGTCGAACACCAAAGCTCGCAACAGGTCATCTTCAGGTTGTTTCGGGGCAGGCACATCAATCAAGATTCTCTCTAAAATCTTTTCAATCCCTATTCCAGTCTTTGCGGAACATAGCACGGCATTAGAGGTGTCGAGGCCGATGACATCTTCAATTTGCTGTTTTACCCCTTCAATATCTGCGGAGGGAAGGTCGATTTTATTGATGATAGGAACGATTTCTAAATTTCTTTCTAGGGCTAGGTGGACGTTAGCTAGGCTTTGCGCTTGCACTCCTTGTACGGCGTCGATGACAAGTAGCGCTCCTTCACAAGCAGATAGGGATCTGGATACTTCATAAGAGAAGTCGACATGTCCGGGGGTATCTATAAAATTAATTTGGTAGGTCTGCCCATCTTCTGCTTGATAATGCATGGTCACAGGATGTGCTTTGATGGTGATGCCACGCTCCCTTTCTAGGTCCATGTCATCTAATACCTGCTCTTGCATCTCCCTAGAGGAGATGGTCTTGGTAAGTTCTAAAAGGCGGTCTGCAATGGTGGATTTGCCATGGTCTATGTGTGCAATGATAGAAAAATTTCTGATCCGTTTTATATCGTACTGAAACATGTTTTGCCTTATTTTATAGAGAGAAACTCTATCGAATCTTATGATTAGATTTCAATCATTAGCTTCTGGTTAATAAAAAAATATGTCTAATTTTTTAGGAGGGATTTATGAGTGCTATTTCTTCAAGTGCTGTGCAAGGTCTTCCTTATTATTTTGATTTCTCCCCGACCGTTGTCCTAGGGGCCTTAGCTGATAGAGTATATCAATTTTTTTTAGACAAGGTAAGCTCTCTTTTTTCCTGTGCGCGGATAGACTCTTGCAGGAGGTTCTTGTATTCAGCTCTCTATCATCTATCTTTGTCTGTGCAAAGGGTGTTTAATGCAGTAAGAGGGCAGCTCGAGTCAAGCCTCCTTTTTTCTCATCCACAATCCTCTAGCCTTATAGGTCAACCTCTTGGAATTACCAACCAAGGCAATACGTGTTGGCTAGCAGCCCTTTTGCAGCTCAGTCTTAATGCTCCTTTTCTAGAAGAAATTTTTAGAGATCATGCATTATTTGAAGACTTTTTTCGGGGCTATCGCTCAGCGCAGGCTCGGGCAGGAGAAGGAAATTCGGAGCTTGATGTAGACCAACTACGGCAATATTTGCATGAGCTCACAGAAAAGGGGATCAGTAAATATGCCACGCAAGAAGATCCGGCCCTCGCTTTAGAGAGTTTGATGCAAAGGGCTGATGGCCTTCCTTACTATACCTTATTTAGTACGCGAGAGGGAGCGGATACTGTAGTGAGAAGGGAGCCATTCTTAGGGTTAGATCTTCCTCTGAGAGGGGGGGATTTTGCTTCTGTTATGAAAAATTATTTTTATTCTACAACAGAGGAAGGCCGGCAAATTCGTCTGAGCTTTACCCACCTGCCTAATGATCTTCTGATCCAAATGAAACGCTTTACCCTAGGCATCGACCCCGACTCAGGGGAGCTCATAAGAGAAAAGAAAACGCAAGAAATTGCAGTGCCTTTCCGTTTCAGATGCCTGCCACAAACGGAGTTTGAGCATCAGGGGGCTTCCTATTGTTGTAAGGGATTTATTCAACACCTTGGAAGGTCGAACGAAGCAGGTCATTACGTTGCATTTGTACAGAAAATAGGGAAATGGTGGCGCTGTGATGACTCTACAATCACAGAGGTAGATATGCGTACAGTCAAAGAGGCAATGAGAACTTCCTATATGTATCATTTCATGAAAGTGTGATTTTCGTTGAAAAATAACTTTTAGCTTGTAATCTCAAGGTTAAGGTAAAAAACCATGGGGTGGTTATGAATCGATGGTTCGTGGGAATGTTGTCACTTTTCCCTTTAACTCTTTTTGCACAGATCCATACTGACCAAGAGGAAGGGGATGATGCATCGGCTTATATTCTCCTAGATGATAGCGATGAAGAAGATGGCTCTGAATCAGAAAGTACGGACGATGACGATCAAGGTGGAGCGACACTCTCTTTAGATGATGAGGAAGAGGAGTCGCTAGATACCGACGAAGAGCTCGTCTTAAATGAAGAGGATGACATCGATAATGAGGAGCTGAGTTCTATGCTCCCAAAGCCTGAAAAAAGAGAGGGTCAGTTTTGCAGGCCAAGGTCCAGAGGTGTGTTGGCACGCAAGCAGGCAAAGGAAGAAGCTAAGCAGATGGCTCTTTTAGAGGAGCAGGAAAAGGCGAGGCGCCTTTCTTTTGAAAGAAAGAAGGTCTCTCAAATGTCTACTAGCTCATCGAGCACTCCTTCTAGCAAAATAGGAATGGATACATCTGCAGTAAAGCAAAAGCCGGCCCCGCTGACAAATGAGCACGCATCCTCTCCGCGTAGTCAAATAGGGAAAACTCAAGGCGACAGCAAGCAGAAGAAAGCTGTTGCAAAGAAGAATTAACTACAAAAAAAAAGCCCCTCATTTCTGAGGGGCTCTATACCGCAAACCTATAGCTCTTGAAGATTAGCTAGTAACCTGTTGAGGTTGTAGTTCCGGTTTGGCACCGCTCTCAGCAGCCTGTTCATCTTTCTGAGCATTGAGTGTATTAAACTGTTTGCCAAGAGCTTTCGTTGCATAGATCCATGCAAAGATGATGAGGAACAAGATTCCTGCAATATAAGGTGTGATAGCGGCAAGTGATCCACAAGCCACAATCAACCCTTGTTGTACGAGAGAGCCGCCCGATTTGCCCAGTCTTGCTCCTACAACGTCGATAGCTGCTTTTCCTTTGACTTTGGATTCTTGGTCAAGAGGAATGTAGGCCATCTCTTTTGTTGGATCAAAGAGAGAGTATTTGGAAGACTTACTCATAATGTTTTGTGCAGTACCAAATACGACAGCGAGCATAAGAGGTGTTGTTCCTAGGTCAGCAATAGCGCCGGCTAGGTTCTCTCTGAAGATAACAAAAGCAAAGAATGCTGCGCCGGTACCGAGTAGAACAACTGGAGTAATTAAAGAAGCTTTTGTCCAGCCAAATTTTCTAATCACGTTGCCACCTACGAAGAGCATCATGAAAATGGTGACAGCTCCTGTCATAAAGGAGAAAGCACCCATGAATTTGCTGTAGTCGTTAGGGTTAGGGTATTGAAGTTTTAGTTGTCCTTTCCAGGTTACTTCAACGAGGTTAATAGCAATACCATAGCCGATGACAAGGATAGCTAAGCAGCCAATGTATTTGGATTTGGCTAGGTAAGCAAAGCTCTCGCCGAGGGACATTTTTGGCTTTTCTTTCTTTGTTTTTTTCACTTCTGTCACTTCATAGAACCTTGTGTCAGTTAAGACGTTCCTATTAATCCAGCGATAGATTCCCATGATGACAATACCAGAGAGAACAACAAGGCTGAGCATGTAGTTAAGAGATACTCCCCAAGCATCTACGCCGGGAGCGAGGTTTTCTCTGATGTTAGAGAAGTAGATAATAGCGGGTCCGGATACGAGCATAGCTAGGTTAGCGCCAAGGCCGAACATAGCATAGAATCGTTTTGACTCGGAAACGCGGGTAATGTCATTGGCAAATCCCCAGAATAGCAAGGAGATAGCCACACTGCCCCAAAGCTCAGACATAATATAAAATAATGCATAGGT
>JAHFTP010000134.1 GCA_023265495.1 Chlamydiota bacterium | reverse complement strand
AAATGGACCTTTTCTTAGCGATCTACCCATATCTTCCTCTATTTCCTACGATCTTTTACGATCCATTTATTACTCTTTCTCTTCGATCTTGTTTTATAGCCTTTTGTATACATAGCCCAAGGTGTTTGAGGGATGTATCCATTGTGTTTACCTTCGCCACCACCATGAGGGTGATCAACAGGGTTCATAGCAGTTCCGCGTACAGTAGGACGAATTCCCATCCATCTTCTTCTTCCCGCTTTACCTTCTACTCGCAAATTCCACTCAGCGTTAGATAATACACCAAATGTTGCTCTGCAATCTTCGTTGATCATACGGATCTCACCGGAAGGCATTTTTACCGTTACATAACCACCACTTTTTGCCATAAGCTGAGCGGAGAGACCTGCAGAACGCACAAGCTTTCCCCCACGTCCTGGCACTAGTTCAATATTATGTATAAAGGAACCAAGAGGCATAAATTTCAGTTTCATACAGCAACCGACTTCAAAAGGAGCTTCATCTCCTGTAGAAACAACACCGCCTCTTTTTAGTCCTTGAGGAGCTAATATGTATCTTTTTTCTCCATCCATATAGTGAAGAAGGGCTATGTGAGCAGATCTGTTAGGATCATACTCAATAGAAGCTACGTTTGCGGCTATGTTCTCTTTATCTCTTTTAAAATCTACTATCCTGTAGAAGCGCTTGTGTCCAGCACCTCTATGTCTACAGGTCACGTGTCCATGATGGTTTCTACCGTTTGTAGCCATTTTCTTTAGAAGAAGAGATTTTTCAGGCGCGACGGTCGCCCTTCTGCCTTTTTCAATCCCTCTTGTTAACTCTTCATTACTGTTAAGTACTAAATGTCTTTGGCTAGGTGTAATAGGACGGAATGTCTTAGTCATAAATGTGCCTACCTTTTCTTAAACTTTCTCATCGATTGCATCGCCAGCTGCTAAGGTAACAACCGCTTTCTTAATACCGGATGTGTACCCAATTCGGCCGCGCATTCTTTTTTGCTTTGGCTTCAAGTTCACAGTGTTCACTGAGACCACTTTAATTTTTTTATCTGCATAGATCTCTTCAACTGCGCTAGCTATTTCCTTCTTATTGGCCTTCTTATCCACTATAAAAACAACTTTTGGAGACTGACACTTCTGCACACAAGGATTGCTTGCGTTGAATTGTAGCTGTTCCATTACACGCGCTTTTTCCGTCACATGCCTATTCTTAATAATTTGGAAAGCTGTATTTTTGTTCATTATTTGCCTCCGAGCAATACTAGCAGCCCATCAAAAGCTGAGTCTAAAAGCACAATTTCAGTATGTAAAACAACATCGTATCCGCTCACGTTAGGCACGTAAGAAAATTCCACTTTGGGAATATTTCTTAAACTTTTAGAAAGCGTCTCAAATCTAGCAGAAGGAGGAAGTGACTTATCTCCATTTCCCTCAGCCCTGAAACTACAATCGGCGAGGAAAAGAACCCTTTTGTTTTCTAATCCTCGATTCCTTAAGAAATTGTGAAGTGTTTTTGTTTTTGGCTCATCAAGTGATTGATATTGCAATACATGGACTTTATTATCTAGAATTTTCTCTGAAAGAAGGTGCCGGACTGCGGCATTTCTTTCTTTTTTATTAATTCTGACGTGCTGGTCAAATTTAGGTCTTGGGCCAAAAATCCTTCCGCCCCCTTTATATTGAGCAGCTCCTAGATACCCTTGCCGCGCCCGTCCAGTACCTTTTTGCGGATGAGGCTTCTGTCCAGAGTGACTGACTTCAGGCCGCGTCTTTGTATTTGCCGACCACTGCCTTGCGTTAGCTCTAATGGCCACAAGGTAATCTTTTATCATCTGCTTGTTCGCTTGCGCTTGCAGCATAGAATCATCAATCTTTACTTCACCGACTTCTTTGCCACTGAGATCATATTTTTTTAGCACTGTCACAGTTCATTACTCCTACACTTACTTTTTAACCTTTTTAGGCACAATTTTTTTTGCTCTAGAGACATAGACTAAAGACTCTCTGGCTCCTGGAATAGCCCCTTTTACTAGGATAACTTGACGATCTTCATCGATTTTAACGATCTTGAGATTTTGCACAGTGACTTTCTCACCACCCATTCTTCCAGACTTTTTCTGTCCAGGAAGGCAACGACCAGGAGAAGATCTCATACCGCAAGAACCACCATGTCTATGGAATCCGGATCCGTGAGAGGCGGGTCCACCTGCGAAATTATGCCTTTTAATAACGCCCTGATGACCCTTTCCCTTAGAAATGCTAGAGACATCAACAAATTGGCAATCAGAAAAGTGCCCTACACCGACTTCCTGTCCAATAGAATACGCATCAACTGCGTCCACTCTTGATTCTTTTCTGTATCTCCTTGGACCAACACCTACTTTTTCAAAGGCCATTTTCAAAGGCTTAGAAAACTTTTTTACCTTAGAATCTTTTAATTTAATTGCAGAGAGCTGAACAGCTTGGTAGCCATCCTTTTCCTGACTCTTTATTTGAGAAACCACATTCGGTTCTGCATGAATTACTGTACAGACAACGATGTTTCCATTTTCATCAAATGTTTGCATCATTCCTTTCTTTCTTCCCATTAATGTTAGACTCATAAACTACCTTACGTCTGAATTCGCTGTTTTGATCGCCTGTTTTCGGCATAAAAAGAGGCTTGAAATATAGACAAAGATAAGCACAATTTCTTACCCCGTGTCCTACTCAAAGGTTAAAGCGAAGAGGCTATCAAAACCGTTTCTTTTTGCACAATAAAAAATTGCATCAAACGCTCTATATTGCTCAAATAATGGGTCGTTCTTTGCAAATTTTTACCTTTTAGCTCTATTTTAAAGAAAATTTTAGGAGTTTTCTTCTGTTTGCTCATAGAATAAGCATCTACGAGTCTAATTTTTCTGGTATACAAATAGAGCTGTCCTTAAAAATCTTTTTTTTGAGATTTATTTTCTTTTTATCTGCACAGGCAAGCAGCTTCGCTTTTTGCAAGATTTCCTTCACAGTAATACCGGGCACGAACGTGTATTCACCAGGACAAGCAACAGCCCCTTCCACTCTAACGTGAATGATGAGCTCTTTACACCGAGAACTTTGACCGGCTAGAATAAGCTCTTCCCTTTCTCTATGAATACTAGAGATGATAAAAAGAGAGGCAACCAGACCCAAACAGGCTACTACTATCATCCACTCTCTGAAAAGAATTTTTTTTTCGTGCATAAGAAAACTAGACTCTACTTGTTTTTTTTGACATTTGTTTTATACGCGCATATTCGTGGTAGATCTCTGCAAATTTCATGTATACCAAGGAGGATACGAGAGCGACGGATCCTACGACAAGGAAAGTGGTAGTTAAAACAGGAATAATTGGCGCTGCAATATATAATCCAATGAGCGATAGCACCGACCAAGCAATGAGGCACACAGAGCTCGTTATTTCTAAGAGCTTAACAGTACTTTCATCTTGAAGTTTAGTCAGCTGGGAAGGATTGGCAATCTTGTCCTTTTCTTTTTGCAATTCCATCCACTCAAAACATCCTATAACGGAATCATAGACGCTAACTATAACGGAAAAGGAGTGACCTAAAGCCTTTACGGCCGGCAAAAACTGTTGGAGCGAAATAAATGACTGCTCATGTGCCCAGAGAACAATGTTTGTCTTAGTACTTAAAAGAGAGACCCCATCTCTTATGCACTTAGCCCACACGCGGGTGATTTTCTCACCCACAATATCTTCGGAGGGAGCCCTTGCATACAACTGCACGACTTTCTTTACACTTTCATAGAGCCCATATCCCTCACCTAGAAGGAAAACGCTCCAGATCCCACCCATAAACACATTACATGCTGTATTTACAAAGCAGCCTACCCGCTTTTCATTTAGCACAGAACGGCTTTTTAGACAGGAGGATAGGCCAGTTGCAGAAAAGGAAGCAATACTTGCACTTATTGTACTTATTGATACTGCTGTCATATATCCTTAGGCAAGCATAACCTTACTGATGAAACAAACAAAGCCTCTACACCTTTGGAGGAGCAGGCTTTTCGATCACGCATTTCTCATAGAAATGACACCCAATCTTCGCTGTAAGCCAGATAGATGTTAAGGCCAAAGCAGCAATAGGCAATACAGTCCAAGAGGTGAAAGCGCTGACAAAAACAAGGGCTGCAATACCGAGCACCGCACAAGCGATTGACGCGACACTTTTTGCGATTTTGAGCATAGACAAAAACTTCTTGTTCTTAAAATCCGTTGCCTTGGGTTCATCCATGGTTGCGGCAATCTCATGGTTACATTCCTGCAACGCATGAAACTCCTTAGATATATCTATGGAATCGGTAATTAAGCACGCAGCATTAAAGACACCACTCACTACAGGATAGGCTTTGCCCAAATCTACAAGCTTGGTGTCATGGAGCACAGTAGTTAAATCTGCTACTGTACTCACTAAAGAGGCGCCGCTGTGAGTTGCACTAACAGCGGCATCTCTAAGAGCCGATTGAGTTAAAGCAGAACGATCTTCGATCGATTGCTTTAACTCCTTAAAACTCGCAACACTTTTTACAACCCCGGAAATGAGATCTGGAATATACAGAGGAATACCCACTCTGCCTACGAGCATTCTTGAATAGCCAAGAACCCCCCGCGTTTTAGTGCATAAAAAAGGCAACTTTCCAAACCACTGCATGGAGTAGTCGATTACCTTCAAACAATCTAGCAATCCCGATGTAGTACTTACAAAATCTACAAACTGGTTTGTCGCAAATGCAAAAGGGTGTACTTGAGAAATTCCCGAAGTTGCGGTTGTTGTTGCCATACTATCTTCCTTATGCTTTTACAAAGAGATTTTTAAATTCCGCCTTCTCTTCCGGATTGACGATTCTCTCATAAAAATATCCTGTCACTGTGAAGAATACAGCACCGGAGAGTAGAGCTATCGTAATCCATGGAGCCACGGCACATGCGGTGACTGTGGCACCAATGGCCAAAGAGGCTACTGCTACATAAGAGATGTTCTTTACCAAGTTCATCAGATA
>JAHFTP010000133.1 GCA_023265495.1 Chlamydiota bacterium | reverse complement strand
AATGCCCCTATCGTCAAGCCCTCCTGCAACGAAGCCGAAACGACATCCTTTATTTAGGGCTTTACGGATGGAGCCTACCTCTGTTTCAGAAACCCCCTTTTTATCTTCTGCTTTGATGGGGCGGAGGTTCCCTTCTTTTGCGGTGCACTCGCTACAGCCCCAGGCGTTATAGATTTCTACTACTCTTTCGACATCGGCTTGGAAATCTTCGAAGTTCGTAGAAAACCCCTTTGCCATAGTAAAGGAAGGAATGGAGAGGAGCTCTTTGGGGCTTACGCTTTTATAGATTTTTTTGAGGCCGCAGGACTTAGCTTCTTTTTTTCTTAAAATCGGTTTGTTGTCTTTCAAGTAGATGAGCTGTCTGAGTCCCTCTTCTGGCAGATCGGAGAACCACTGCATGCCAAGGAAGGTGGTAAAGCGGTTTTCTTCATTAAATTCTGCAATGTGAGCGGTGATCAGCTTCCACACATCATTGGATGTTTCTTCTGCACTTTCAAAACAGGAGCTGCCAAAGAAGTTTACTGATTTTTCGTCGCGAAACCCTCGTAAACTGGCTTCGATATTTTCTGCTGAATCCACTTTTTCTGATTCTCCATGGAGCAGTCCCCAGTATACGCTCTTATCGTAGTCTGCAAAGCATTTGATTGGAGAAGAAAAATGCTTGTGTCCTGTTTTTAAATTCAATAGTTGGATCCTGTAGATGCCAGGCTCGTTAAAATACAGATTGGGCAGGTTTAAAAAGCCAGTTTCTGGGATAAACAACTTCCAGCTGAGATTCTCGCGTAAATGTTCGTAGGAGAGCTCTATCAATGTTCCCTCTTCTGCATTATTTGTGAGGTTGCCAAAAGCATCTTCAAAGCGGAGAATGACATCGAACCGTTTGTTTTTTGATACGATGGAGGGGGCGATGGCTCGAATATTGGCTAGTTTATTGCCACGAACATCTAAGGAAAAAACTTCGGGGTCTTTGTAGTCGCCCTTACCTTTAGGGTCTATGTAAAGATAAAAAGGACGCCTTCTTTGTACGTGGCATTGGCTCTTGTTGCCCTTATCTTCTTTTCCCTTTTCCGGGGAGCCTAAATAGATAGAAAATGTCTCTCCCGTTTTGATTTCTGCAGGCATAGTAAACTCAAATGCGGAAGGAGTAAGCGCTTTAGCAGGAATCTGCTTGCCGTCCGGCATCTCTGCCCAGATCAGATTTTTTTTGTCTTTCGGGCCTATTTGGGGGATTTGCCAGTCTGTATCTCGCCCTTCGGAGAGGAGGTCGAATTTGACTTTTGTTCCTTTAGGTAGGGAGTTAGAAGTTGTATAGCAAAACCTCCAAGTAGACACTTCCCCGGCATGGGTGATGTTTGGTTCTGTGTAGCATATTGAACGTCGCATGGTATGAGTCTCCCTTGACTGAAAAAAAGATTTTTATAGAGTTGCGGGCTATTTTGCCTGAAAAGAGTTTGTTTTTCAAGCGTCAATAATCGCGCTTTTGCTGTTACTGTGTTTTACTTTTAAGAGCGTGGGGTGTGATCTTAATCTTGTCGATAGATCTTTCATCGGAGCTGAGGACTTCTAGATCGAAGTTGTCGTGGTGGATGCACCAACCTTTCGTGGGGATCGACCCCGCCTTATGGAAGATGTATCCTCCGATAGTGTCATACTCTGGGCTATGAGGGATTTTGATCCCTATTTCCTCTTCTATATCAATGATATTCATTTTAGCATCAATCACCCATCCACCGGAGGGAAGGGAAGAAAAGAGTTTTGCCTCTTGGATGTCGTACTCGTCCGCAATTTCTCCTACAAGCTCTTCTAAGATGTCCTCAATTGTCAAAATGCCCTCCGTCCCTCCATATTCGTCAACGACAATGGCAATGTGGATTTGCTTTTGTCTAAACTCTTGGAGAAGACTTGCAATCTTTTTTGTTTCAGGGGTATATAGGACTGGTTTGACTAAAGGTTCAATTGTTTTTTGGATGGAGGAAGTCTCCTTTTGTGTCGAGAGCGTGCTATAGAGACTTAAGACGTCTTTATAGAGTAAAACGCCGATGATTTTATCTACGCTGTCTTTATAGATAGGGATCCTGCTATAGCCCTCTTGTAAAAAGCTTTGGGCTGCTTCCTCCATTGTCGTATCTGAAGACAGGCTAAATACATTGATGCGGGGGACCATGATTTCTCTGGCTATCCTGTCTTTAAAGGTCATCACAGAGTAGAGCAACTTCTTTTCATTTTTTTCCAGGTAAGCATCCAATTCCGACTCTTGCAACAACTCTAGAATTTTTTCATGTACTCGAAAGGAAGAGGGCAGGGTGTGAATGTCCTGGATTTGGAACATTGTGCTGAGCTTAAATAGACAGAATGTAATGGGTAGGGTAAGTAACAAAAGGAAAGAAGCGGGCAGCGAGAGGGCTTTAAACCAAAATTGGGGTTTGCCTGCGGCTAAAAGTAAGATAAACACTTCAATAAATAATATGAGTAAAATAAGGACCAGCGCTTGCCAGAAAATCAGCGGAGCTCCGATCGAAGGGATAAGCGCATCTAACGATTTAGCAGGGGACTCTAGCAGCTGCATGGTAATGAGATAATGAAAGGCTCTGAGGGCAAAGACTAGATAGAACGCAAGCCTTGCGAAGTTTAAAGAGAAGGACAGCGCTTTCCACTCCTGCCCAGGCAGTATCGTCTTGTAGAGTTTGGGAAGGAAGTTCAATCCCAAAGCTTTGAGCTCTTCCTTGGTTTGTAGTCTTCCCAGCTTTTGCAAGGCGGCATTCATACCGCTAAGGGTGATGGCACAGAGAAGGAAAACGATCGAGTAGAGCATGGCTATTATTTACTGCTTTGTTTTTTGTACTTCTTATACAATACTTTCTTCTTTAAGAGCAAAGATTCCCTTTCTAAAAGGGTTAGGCACTCGTTTTCCTTTCTCCGCATCACTTTTCTCTCTTTTGCGCTGAGGTCGTCAAAGCCAAGAAGATGGAGAATGCCGTGGATGACATACAAGGAAACTTCCTTGTAGGGATCTATTCGGTGTGCTTTTGCATAGGCTACCGCTACACGAGGACAAATGAAGATTTCCCCTAGAACGCGGTAGGGGCTGCTTGCCTCTTGGTCGATAGGAAAAGTGATACAATCTGTCTCTGTCAGGTCATCAAAAAACTTTTCGTGGAGATCGCAGATTTTCTTCTTAGAGACAAAATGGACGATAAGTTCTTCACAGCGCACATCTAACGCTCCCAGCAAATAGGAGACCATCGCCTGAATAGGCGCTTTGCTTAAGGGAAGATCTTTTTGCGAATTATAGATAGTTATCTGCACAAAAAAAAGGCAGCAGGGTTGCTGCTGCCGGTAAATTTAAGGAAGAACTGGTGTTTTAGGAAGATTCGTGACTCTTGTATTCACCTCTTCACTCCAGCGGCCGAGTTTTTTTAAGACATCAACTCGCTCGAATCTTTTAAGAACGTTCCTTTTTTTTGCTGACTTGCTCGATTTCCCATAGCTACGATGTCTGGACATATTCTATACCCTTTTTTGAAAAAAACTTACTTTATTTTAGGAATGAAAAGAAACTGAGATCCCTCTACGGCATTGGCATGTGCTTTATAGCCGGCAGGAAGGTTGTTTTTCTTTGCGCCGGTTTTGGGCATCGGGGCGCGGCATCTTTTACGACTAACGCTTCTTCTCTCTTCTTGTTTGCTTATTCTGACCATGAAAATTCTCCCATTTCTTTTTTGTGCAGCATTATAGGGGAATTACGCGAAAAGAAGCAACAATTTTAAACTTGAGGGGCAGCCTTATCTTATGTTCTATAGGTTGTTTTTGAGGGAGCTATGTTTTCTTGCCGACCTATAATCGCCGGGAAGAAGGCCGGATTTCTCAGCAAACAACTTAACCATCCGGTTGATGCTCAATATTTTCTACATGTAGAGCTAAGTGATATAGAATTTTTTAATACTAGAAGATGTAAAATAAATTATTAGCTAATAAATTACCAAATTACTGCCAAATTACCATAATAAGCTGTGTTTTTTTTAGTATTATGCAATAATTGTATAAACAAATAAGGAGATTGTGTATTATGACGAACCGCATTTCACCAAATGCAATAACTAATGTTGCCGGCTTTTTACCGCTCTCAGACCTGCCGTCTCTTAACCAGACTTGTAAAACAAACTATGATGCTGTAATAAAAAGCCTACCCGCACGGCCTGATAGATTTGACATCTTGCAGCGTGTTTGTACCCGACCAAGCATCCCTTCTTCTATCCGCGACAGAATTGTAGATATAGCTCGGACGAACTTTCCGGCGGCTACGAATGTAGCAGCAGTAGGACATCTGGGTGAAACTCTTGTGGCTGCTGCTTTCTATGATCATAAAGATGTACTAACAGCAATTATGGAAAATGCCAATTTTGCAGAAATCCCGGGAGGACATTTGTTGACAACTCTTGCATTGACAATTGCGGCTTTAGTTGGCAAAGTAGATATACTAACAGCTATTATGGAAAGTGATAGATTCGCAGAAATCCCGGCAGAACATTTGGGAGGAGTTTTCATGTTAGCAGCTTTAGGTGGCAAAGTAGATGCACTAACAGCTATTATGGGAAATGAGAGATTTGCAGAAATCCCGCCAGCACAGTTGGGTATAGCTTTTACAGCTGGGATTTCGAGAGATGCAGCTGATTTCTTCGCAGGAGCATTACTAACAAGTATGCGAGATTCCGGATTCAAAGGAAGTTGGATAGAAGATTTGACCGAAGTTTGTGGATATGCTATTTCCAGGGATCATAAAGATGCATTAACAGCTATTATGGGAAATGAGAGATTCGCAGAAATCCCAGCAGAATATTTGAGAGAAGCTTTTCAAGAGGCTGCTTTAGAAGGCGAAGTAGGTGCATTAACAGCAATTATGGGAAATGCCAGATTTGCAGAAATCTCGCCAGAAGATTTACGCAGAGCTTTTGGAAGTGCTGCTTCAGAAGGCGAAGTAGGCGCATTAACAGCAATTATGGGAAATGCCAGATTTGCAGAAATCTCGTCAGAAGCTTTAGGCAGAGCTTTTGGAAGTGCTGCTG
>JAHFTP010000012.1 GCA_023265495.1 Chlamydiota bacterium | reverse complement strand
GTCTTTGTGAAAAGACTGTGAGATCGACCCCCTCTTTTAAGCGGAGCTGCACAGCTAAAAGTTCATGGAGACTATCCGGAAAGGAGAGCTGTTCTGTAAAGTCTACAGGAAAGAGCCCTCGATCTAAGGAAGAGAGGTACTTGGGGAGGTTAGAGACATTTTGTACTCTTTTGCCTTTCCAATAACTGAAAGCAGATGGCCCCAGTCCCAAAAAAGGCCGGGCAATCCAGTAGCCTGTATTATGTCTTGAAGCGAATCCCTGTTTGGCAAAGGCGGAGATCTCATAGCGGCGCAGACCTGCCCGTTCGATCATCTCTATGGCTGTCTGGAGCATGTGTAGGCTGTCCCCATCGCTAGGTAGTGTTTGAGCAAGTTTTTTTTTGTGTCTAAAGAAAGCCGTTCCCTCTTCAAAAACGAGGTTGTATAAGGAAAGATGCGCAATAGGAAGCAAAGGGAGCTTGGCAAGCGTTTTTTTCCAGCTATTTGCTGTTTGGCTTGGAAGGTCAAACATCAAATCTATAGAGATATTACTAAATCCTGCTCGGTGGGTAGTTTCTATGGCATCTAATGCCTTGTTGGAGCTGTGTCCTCTTCCTAGCGTATGAAGTAGGGAGTCGTCAAGAGATTGTACTCCTATGCTTATGCGATTGATCCCTGCTTGTCTATATCCTCTCATTCTTTCTAGGGAGACGTTTTCTGGGTTTGCTTCCAAGGTGACTTCACAGTCGGATGAAAAATGGGGAAGTTTATGTTTTATGTAGGAGATAAGTGAGGCGATGACTTCTGGTTCCAGAAGAGAGGGCGTCCCTCCACCAAAGTAGAGAGAAACCACATGTATATTTTGCAAAAGAGGGAGGGTGAGGTTAAGTTCCTTGTATAGGCCATCTAGAAACAGTTTTTTTTGCTTTGGATCATCTCTTAAAACAAAAAAATGGCAGTAAGGACATTTTTTTGTGCAAAAGGGGATGTGGATATACAGACTGCCATCACCTTCCCGATAGCTGCTACCAATCGTTTGCATCGGGGTCTTCTAAAATGCCTCTTCTCCACCTGTTGCGGTCGGAGAAAGGGTCTTCTTCCTCTTCTTCTTCGACCGGGGGATTTTCTTCATCGGCTTCTACCGCTTCTTCTCCCGTGGCCGTTTCGACATCAAATGATTCTGTTTCCATGTCGATGCCAACGTCTGTCATGCCCTCCTCTCCGATGTCTATATCTGGAAGGCTGTGGGGCTCTTGGAAGGCTTGCCTTGCGTGGGCAGGACGTTTGGGAATAGAAAACTCTTCCATGTCTCCACTTTCTTTTAAGAAACGAAGTCTTTCTTTTTCTTCTTCGATCTTCTCTCTGAGGCCTTTGATTTCTTCTTTATGTTTTTCCAAGTCTTTTTTGGGGACGAGGCCCAGTTTGAGCCACTGGTCTAGGTCTTGGAGTTCCGTTTCTAGTTTTTTTAGTCTTTCGCTTTTAATGTTCATCTGCGTATTTCCTCGCGTGAGAAGAGGGTTAGGTTTTCCTTGTTTCGTCTGTTTACAGAATAGTCGGTTTTATTGCAACTCGAGTTTAAACAATTTTTTGAAAAAAGAAGTGCAGAGTATGCTTTTACCTGTTGATTATATGCAATAGTTTCTATTTTTTTAGGAATTTTCTCTGCCCGTAGGGACTGGAAAAGTCTTCGCATGAACATACTGTTATCTAACCGGTTCTCATTGTGGGCACGTATAATTTAAGCGAGATTCTAGACCTGTCCACGATCCCCCGTGAATGCGTACAAAATTTCTGCTTTATTTAACCTGTTATTCCTGCTATTATAAGGATACTTACAAGATAAGGTATCTATGGACATTTTAAATCCCCGGGTGGATGTCGCATTTAAAAAAAATATTTGGATCTCCTGAAAACAAAGACCTGTTAATTTCTTTTATTAATTCTGTTGTTTCAAAGGAGGATCAGGTAGTAGATGTGGACTATTAAATCCTTATAATGCCCAGAATTTCGTGGGAGCTAAGCTGTCCATTTTAGATATCAAAGCCAAAGATACTCGCGGACAATATTACAACATTGAAGTACAGCTCTGCAATGATGGTGACTACGACAAGCGTGCTCTATATTGCTGGGGTAAACTCTATACTGATCAACTAGGGGTTTCTGCCAAGTATAGAGAATTGCGTAAAGCAATCGGTATTCACGTTTTGAATTTTCTCAGTATTCCAAACGCTCCCAATTATGTGAATAGATTCATTATCACCAATGAAGAAACGGGCTTGCGCTATTTTAAAGATTTAGAACTTTACACAATTGAGCTCTGTAAGTTTAGCGATCAGGCAGAGGAAACTATGAGTCAGTTGCTGCCTCGTATACAAAATGGGTTGGATCGTTGGGCTGCCTTTCTAACTAGAGCGCGCTCAATAGATCTGCGCCATCTACCTAAAGAGCTCGATGACCCCTGCATCAAAAAAGCTTTCGATGTTTTAACCCATGCTTCCTTGAATAAAGAGGAACACAATTTATATGAAGAACATTTAAAATGGCTAATGACTGAAGCCGGAGCTCTAGCGTGGGCTGAAGAAAAAGGTCGCGAAAAGGGCCTTGAGGAAGGCGTTGCAAAAGGTCGCAAAGAAGAGAAATACCGCCTAGTCGTGGATATGATAACGGACAATGAGCCGGAGCAAAAAATCATTAAGTATTCAGGCCTTTCATCCGATGAGATCGCAAAGATAAGAGAGTCTCTTGCTAAAGTCTCTAAAGACAGGTTTGACAAGTGATTGTCTAAGGTTAACTTTCCTGCAAAAACATTTTTTTTGGATAACAGAGGGAGGCCTTTGAACAATTGGTTCTACGCGGTCGCGACCTGATCTTGTGTCTCTTTGAAGGTCGCTGAACGGGATGGGTTAAAATAAAATTATTTCTTTACAAAGAAATCCCCTGTGCTATAAGCAGACTTTAAGGACTAGAGGGGGGATGGATGGAGGAAGGTGCATATTCTTTTGCCCATTTAGGTAATGTCTCTTTACTAGAGGAGATGTACCAAAAGTATGTACAAGATCCGTCAAAAGTAGATCCTTCTTGGCGCTATTTTTTTGAGGGGATGAGCTTTGCTGCAAAAGAGGGCAGAGTCTCTTCAGTGGCTGAGAGTGGAGACCTGCGTATCTTTCATCTGATAGAGGCCTATCGCAAATATGGGCATTTAGGTGCCTATGTGAATCCCATAGGTATAAGGCCGGACGAACCTCAAGAGCTCAGTCTACAGCGGCTCGGCTTTTCCGGGGAGGAGAGGGGGCAGGAGTTTCCCACATGTGGATTTCTTCCTGAGGCCAAGGCCTCTTTAGACAAGATGATAGATGCGTTAAAAAAGACCTACTGCGGCTCTATAGGAATAGAATATGTAGGCATGGGAAGTGAAGAGGTAGAGTCTTGGCTCCAGAGAAAGATTGAGCCTTATTTCCCTATTTCCTTTGCTAGTGAAGCTAAGCTAGAGATCTATCACTACTTAAATAAAGCAGAGCTCTTTGAGTCGTTTATCCATACCAAATATGTAGGGCAGAAGCGCTTTTCTCTAGAGGGAGGGGAGACTTTGATTCCTATGCTCGTTGCTCTATTGAATCAAGGATCTATTGCAGGGATGAAAGAGGCGGTGATCGGCATGGCACATAGAGGCCGGCTCAACGTGCTGGCGAATATATTAAACAAGTCCTATGCGCAGATTTTTCATGAGTTTGAAGATCATTATGTCCCTGACTTGCTCGAGGGAACAGGAGATGTGAAATACCATAAAGGATTCCATGGTTCTCTTACACTTCCCGGAGGGAGCTCTGTCGAAGTGATCTTAGCTGCCAATCCCAGCCATCTCGAGGCGGTGAGCGCTGTAGTCGAGGGCCTTGTCAGAGCAAAACAAGAGCTTAAAAATGACGAGATGCAAAGGAAGACGGTGGTTCCTATTTTGATTCATGGGGACTCTTCTGTTGCAGGGCAGGGCGTTGTCTACGAAACGCTTCAACTGAGCAAACTGGAGGGATATACTACCGGAGGGACTATTCATCTCGTGGTAAATAATCAAATCGGCTTTACCACGGTCCCTAAAGAGAGCAGATCTACGAGATACTGTACAGATATAGCAAGAGCTTTCGGCTCTCCTGTATTGCATGTGAATGCAGAAGATCCCGAGTGTTGTGTACAAGCAGCTATCTTGGCCATCGAGCTAAGACAGAGATTTCATATCGACGTATTTATCGACATTAACTGCTATAGAAAGTATGGACATAATGAAGGAGATGAACCGACCTTCACTCAGCCATTAGAATATAAAAGGATCAGAGAAAAGAAGACGATACGAGAGATCTACAAAGATAAGCTCGTAGAGCAGGGAGTGATAGACCAGAAGAGAGCAGATTATTTAGAAGAAGAATTCAAACAGAGCCTCTCCGCTGCGCTCTTTGAGGTGAGCTCGCTGAAGAAAGATCCCTCTACACTGTCTCTTCCCGCCGGCAAGGAAACACTTGCTATAGAGAGCCATCCCTTACAGGTGACGGGCGAGATGCTCCGCAGCCTGGCCTCCTCTTTTTGCCTTGTGCCGGAAGGGTTTAATCTGCATCCTAAGATTGCAAGGCTCATCAAAGAGAGGCTTGCTATGGTAGAAGATATAGCAAGCAAAAAAAAGGTGGTTGATTGGGGCATGGCGGAGCATTTGAGTTTTGCTTGCCTGCTTTTTCAAGGTGTTCACATCAGGCTGTCGGGGCAAGATTCGAGAAGGGGGACATTCTCTCATAGACATGCCGTATTTGTGGATCAGACAACGGAGGCGAGGTATTTCCCCTTAAATCATCTAGCTCCGATGCAAGCTTCTTTCCATGTATTTAACTCTCCTCTCTCTGAGTTTGCGGTCATGGGATTTGATTTGGGCTATAGTTTTTCTTATCCAGATAGTCTCACCATATGGGAGGCTCAATTTGGAGATTTTGCCAATGGCGCACAGATCATCATTGATCAATTTCTATCTGCTGCAGAGCAAAAGTGGAATGTAAGATCCAATTTAACCCTTCTGTTGCCACATGGATACGAGGGGCAAGGGCCGGAGCACTCCTCCGCGCGGATGGAGCGGTTTTTACAGCTATCCGCGGAGAGCAACTTTATCATTGCTAACTGCACAACGCCCGCTCAATTCTTCCATCTGCTGCGCAGGCAGGCTTTTCTCACACATAAAAGGCCTTTAGTTGTCTTTACCCCCAAGGCGCTGCTGAGGCATCCTCTTTGTGTCAGCAGCATCGATGAGTTTATAGAGGGAGAGTTTGTAGAGTGCATAGATGATACGGTCCCTGCAGATGGAGTAGAAAAAATCCTGCTCTGCTCCGGAAAGGTCTATTACGACCTCATCCAAGAGAGAGAAAAAAGGAAGAAGGGAAATGTGGCTATCATACGCATAGAGCAACTATATCCCTTGCCTGTAGATAAGATTACTTCCTTGCCGGAGAAATATCGCTTTTGCAAAACAATTTGCTATGTGCAAGAGGAGCATTCTAACATGGGCGCGTGGGAATATATCCATCCTTTCCTAGAAAAGATGATAGGGAAAAAAGCTCTTTTGCGATATGTAGGAAGATCTAGGAGCGCAGCTTCCGCTGCGGGCTCTTATGCTCTTCATAAAAAGCAGCTGGAAACAATATTGAATGAAGCCTTTACCGATTAAATTAGGTGCATGGATATGAAAGTGGAAATCAAGGTCCCAACGATGGGGGAGTCCGTATCAGAAGGTGTTGTCAGCGCAGTCTTATCTCCATCCGGATCCTATGTGAAGGCAGACCAAGAAATAGTGGAGCTCGAGACAGATAAGGTCAATCAAGTCCTCTATGCCCCGGCAGCTGGGGTATTATCGCTTTCCATTAATAAAGAGCAGACCGTGCAAATAGGCCAAGTGATTGGTTACGTAGATACAGAAGGACAAGCACAAGCTCCTGTAAAAGAAGAAAAAGCCCCTCCGGTCTCTATACCATCCGGCCCTTCTGCCCGCAAGATGGCAGGCGACTTTGTCAAAGAGCTCACAGAACCAGCAGAGAGAAAGCAAGAGCCTGAGCGAAGCCTCTCTTCCGATAAGTTTTCTAGAAAGAAGATGAGCAACCTGAGAAAAACCATAGCACAAAGACTTGTTGAAGCCAAGAACACCACTGCCATGCTCACTACCTTTAATGAGGTAGATATGTCGGCTGTTATGGATATTAGAGCAAAAGAAAAGGATAATTTCCAAAAAAAATACGGCGTCAAGCTGGGCTTTATGTCTTTTTTTGTGAAGGCGACAGTGGCTGCATTAAAAGCCTTCCCTCAGGTCAATGCTTTCATAGATGGGGAAGACATTGTGACTGTACTATTCTATGATATTGGTGTGGCCGTCTCTACCGAGAAGGGACTCATGGTCCCCGTCATCCGCCGCTGTGATGAGCTCTCCTTTGGAGGGATAGAAAAAGAACTAGAAAAGTATGCTAAGAGCGCAAGGGAAGGAGCGATTTCTATCGATATGCTCCGTGGGGGGAGTTTTACTATCACCAATGGAGGGGTCTTTGGGTCTCTTCTGTCTACCCCCATACTCAATCCTCCACAAAGTGCTATCCTAGGCATGCATTCGATTGTGAAACGAGCCATTGTTGTAAATGATCAAATAGTGATCCGCCCTATGATGTATCTAGCCTTAAGCTATGACCATAGAATCATCGACGGCAAGGATGCAGTACAGTTTCTCGTGCATATGAAAGAGAGTTTAGAAGACCCTTCCCGTCTTCTTTTGGATTTATGAGATAAGTAGCTTGGAAGGTGAACATAGGGATCTGTCAAGGGGCGTGGCCCCCTTTACCCCTTGTTTTTTTTAAGGAGAGTATTTTTATGGCAAAGCAGTTTGATGTAGTAGTTGTGGGAGCGGGGCCCGGAGGCTACGTCGCCGCGATACGCTGCGCTCAGCTAGGGCTCAAGACGGCTTGCATAGAGAAAAGGGGATCTCTTGGAGGGACATGTTTGAATGTCGGCTGCATCCCTTCAAAGACGCTGTTGCACTCAACAGAGCTCCTTAGCAAGATACGAAGAGAGGGAAAACTCCTCGGCATAGAGGGGGAAAGGGTGGAAGCGCACTTTCCCAGAATGATGGAGAGAAAGCAAGAGGTCATTCGCAGCTTAAATGAGGGGATCAAAGCCCTCTTCAAAAAAAATCAGATTTCTCACTTTGCAGGGGCCGGCTCCTTTTCTTCTTCTCACAGCATTACGGTATCTCAGGGCGCTACAAAAGAGGAAATCGAAGGAAAATCCTTTATTCTGGCGACGGGGTCTGAGCCGACGCCGCTCGCCTTCCTTCCCTTCGACGAGAGAAGAGTGCTGTCGTCTACAGGTGCTCTTTCTTTAGATAAAGTACCTAGAAAAATGGTGGTGGTAGGTGCCGGTGTCATTGGCGTAGAGCTAGGATCTGTATACAGTCGCCTTGGCACGGAAGTCATTTTTGTGGAATTCCTGGATCGCGTGTGTCCCACCTTGGATCCGGGCCTATCAAAAGCCTTGCTGTCTTCTTTAACAAAGCAAGGGATGCAATTTCACCTTTCCTCAAAGGTCATGGGTGCTGACATCAGCAGCAAGGAGATCCATTTACAGGTAGAAACATCAGATAAGTCTTCCTTAAGCCTGCAGACGGACACTGTCTTAGTTTCTATTGGACGCAGGCCCTACACACAAGGCCTAGCCCTAGATAAAGCCGGGATTGTAGTGGATGCAAAAGGACTTATCCCTGTCGACGGGCAGTTCAGAGCTCTAGTCCCTCATATCTATGCGATAGGAGACATTATAGATGGGCCCATGCTTGCGCACAAGGCTTCAGAAGAAGGCATTGTCGTAGCAGAGATTATCGCAGGGCAGAGTCCTTCCCTAGATTATTTAGCCATTCCCAATGTAGTGTACACCTCGCCGGAGGTGGCCTCCGTAGGGCTTAGCGAAGCAGAAGCCAAAAACCTGGGTTTTTCTGTGCTTACAGGACAGTGTAGCTTTAGTGCAAACCCCAGAGCCAAGTGTAGCGCAGAGGAAGAGGGTTTTGTCAAAATCTTAGCTGATGCAGCAACCGATACTATCTTAGGTATCCATATCATAGGTCCCCACGCCTCGGAGCTGATAGCGGAAGGATGTTTGGCCTTTAGCCGAAGAGTAAAGGTAAAAGAGCTCTCTTCTGTATGCCATGCGCACCCCACTCTATCAGAAGTGCTCAAAGAGGCCGCTCTCTCCATCCACAAGAAAGCTATCCATAAGTAAATACAGCTGCTTCTCAAAAAAACTAGAGTGAGAAGAAGACCTATCCCTACTACCAAAAGTAGGGCTGTAGAGACATCTCTTTTCTCACTCAAAGAATGATAGATATTGTCGTAATAATGCTTAGTTCCAATTCTACTCGTTGTTTATTAGTATCTCAACGAAATTAATTATTATAGAAATTACAATAAGTTGTTGTTTTTGCTTTGTAATCCTGTTATAGAAATAGATAATTATGTTTTTTTCGGCATTGTAAATAAATTAATTTACGCATGTTGTTGATAATTACATAAATAAAGCAGTGTTTTTAGTTGAAGTATATACCTGTTTTGGTTTATTTTTAATTTGTGATGTTTTGTTGATTTTAATTAAAAATAAGTGTAAAATTATATTTATAGATTGAGTGGATATGATAAAAAATAATAAAGGTGTAATAATGAGCAATTCCAAGTTAAATGGGGTAGTAGCAGCTTTAGAAAGTAAGGTAGACCTCTTAGAGACAGAGCTTTCCTACCTGAATAGGATCTTAGTAAAGTGTGGTTTCCCCGAGGGGATTAAGACGCTGAAGTCTACGGTGGAAGACCTTTTAAAAGAAGGGATTATCAGTCCTTCTCAAGAGGAGAAGCCCACTCTTCCTGGGGAATTTTAATAAGCAGTTGACAGTCAATTCTTTACTGCCATAATAACGAGCTAGAGGGTTTTCCCCTCTAGCTCGTTTTTCTTTAACCACGGGAAGGAAAATAGATTGCTTTTTCCGTGGTTTCTACGTATATTTGCCAGATCTTTTAGATGAGGAAGGAGAGATGGCAAGGCTAATTTTTGAGAGTACAGAAGAGGAAAAGGACGTTGAGGATGGATCTCCGCTAGCAGAGGTTTGTGAGGAGGCGGGGGTTCCCTTTGCCTGTACGGAGGGTGTTTGCGGCACTTGTGTGATCGAGGTGGAAGAGGGAATGGAAAACCTTTCTCCATTTACTCAAGAAGAAAAGGATTTTTTAGGGGAGCAGGATAAAGAAAGGCTTGCTTGCCAGTGCAGAATACAGGGTGGATGTGTAAAGATTAAATTCTAAGGGGAAAAAGTATGTCTCAGACGATGGACAAAATTACGAAAGAAATGACGATTGAGGAGATCTTAGGGCGCTTTCCTCAGAAGAGCCAAAAGCTCGCTCAAGAGATCACTAATGCAGGTCTCCACTGTGTCGGGTGCCAGGCAGCCACATGGGAAACGTTAGAATCCGGCATGCTAGGGCACGGCTATGCAGAAGGGGAGATTGAGCAGCTCCTAGCCCGGTTAAACGAAGTCCTTGCGGAGGAAGTAGACCTCTCGACGATATCGCTCACAAAGCGGGCCGCAGAGAAGTATAAAGAAATTCTCAAAGATGAAGGGAAAGAGGGGTGGGGTCTTCGCTTTGGAGACAAAGCCGGTGGTTGCAGTGGATTTGAGTATGTATTAGACTATTCTGCTAAGGCAACTTCTGAAGATGACATCTTTGCCTGTGAGGGAGTAGAGATCCACGTCAGCAAAACGGCTGTAGGACGCCTTCTTGGCTGTGAAATCGACTTTGTTGACGGACTTAACGGCTCCGGCTTTAAAATCACCAATCCCAATGCCAAAGGATCCTGCGGCTGCGGAAAGTCGCAAAGTTACTAAAAAAATAGAGACTCTGAGTTCCCTCAGAGTCTCTATAGGTTTGTTGTCTTAATGCTCCACTAGTGGGCGCAGTGTATTAACCTGAAACAACTGCAAAGTCTCTTCGTACAAACGCACAGCGAGATTCGATTCTCTCTACTGCAGGTTTGAATGTGACCTTGTTGTCTTCTTTTTCAGCTTTGGAAAATACGACTACGTCACCATGTTGGCTTGCAAGTGCTGCCAGGAAGGTTCGACGAGCTTGTAACTCGCCTTCTACTTTACCTGGAATAGCTGCTAGCTGCGCACGGAGCTGATCAATCAGAGAACCCTTACTAGGTTGATCTCTATGGAAGCTGAGACCAGTTCCAAAGAGAGTGTTGTAATCTCCACAGAGTGCTTGGAATGCAGCGTTTGCATCGGCAACAGCACGAGCTAATTTCTGAAACTCTGCGAGTTTATCTGGGCCGAGAGCTGCAGAGGCTGTTAATGTGCCTACTAAATCCCGTTCTACTTTCCCTTTAAAGAACTGGTCATAGTATCCATCGAGAAGAATCTTGACTTTTTCATCCTGAGGATTCCTTTCAAGAGCGGCTAATTGGGCATTAATTTGATCTGTCTGCGCTGGAGTTAATGTTACAATTTGAGCTGCACCGTTATTGGCCATAGCAAATTTAATGAGCTCAATTCTTGCCTTTACAAGAGCTGTCCATGCAGCGTTGATAGATCCATTAAAGCCGTTTGTTCCAACTAACTCTGCGCATTTTGCATTTGCAGCGTCTAGTTGTTTTTGAAGCGCAGCAGATTCTGTAGCTACTGCAGCTGTTTTGGTGGCTGGATTTTTTGCTGTATCAACTTCAGCTCTAAGAGCTGCTGTGTTGATGTGTTTGATCACTTTTAGCTTTACAATCTCAGCAGGGAACAGTTTTAGTACTTCTGCTGTATTGCCTGATCCTACTGTTGTTTCAAAGCCAGCAAATGCCTGTGTTACAGCAGCAATATGCTCATCGAGCTTTGGCTGTGTAAGTGTGCCTAGGTTTACTTCAAAGAAGTGTTTATCAAAAGCTTGAAGTACTCGGTTAGGTACATAGCGATTGACTAGAGCTTCTATATCTTGGTTAGAGAGTTTCTGCGTAACTTCTGGGTTCGCATTATGAGCCTCGAGACTTTTTCTTACAACTTCTTGGAGCGCTTTTGTCAGATTAGCTATAGACTCAGCATCTGTTTTGTCAAGTGTTTTTGCCGTAGCAACGACTTGATCTGCTAGATCTATGATTTTTGCTTTAAATCCACCAATAGCAACAGTAAGTTCTCTTACGCTATCAGCTGTTCGAACTTGAGCGCCACCTGCACCTGGTACTACGTCGCCTTGTGGCAGACCTTGAGGTATCGCGCTGCCGTCGACAAGAGCTTGCATTTTTGCTGCTGTTTGAGCTGCGTTGGCCTGAACAGTCTCAGCACTTACTGGAAAAGAAATTTTGTCTGCCTTTAATGCTTTTGTTAAGCGGTTATTTTCAACGCCGCAATAATAGCCTATCCAAATTACTGCTTTCTTAAAGATATTCCAACTCTTTTTTAGATTGCCTGCTACGGTGTCAAAATTTGATACACGCTTGCCTGTTATTGCGTATTTAGCGTCACCTGCTAATAGTGGATCAGCTTGTGTAGCTACTGGGTTTGTGTTTACTGTGGACATTGTTTTTTCCTCCAAATTTGGTTTTTATTATTTATTGTTTAGGTTTTTATTAACCTTTAATTGGTTTATTTGCGATTTTCATTTTAAATTATAATCAAGATGATTTATTTATTACAAATAAAAAGATGTTTTCGATTAGATTTAATTCTAAATTACGATAATTAAAAAAGTGTTTCGTGGATATGTTGTGCATTGTATTTTTAATTACGGATTAGTAAAATTTTCACAACTTGTTTTTGTTTGTTGTTCAAATTTTAATACTTGTTTTTGTTATTTGTGTATTTGTTTTTAGCGATGTGTTTGATTTTAATGTTATCTGTTTTTGTGTTATTTAAAATTTGCATTTGTGCATTCTAATTTTTGTAACGAGTAAGAAAAATTTATGTTAACGTAAAATAGAAATATTTTTTATCCGTTGCCGGCTAAGATTTTTTTCTGTATGGTATAGGGTTTTTTGGAGTCATACCCTATGGAAAACAGTAAGACATGGACCCCTTCTTATACAGAAAAATTCCGCTCTATTCTGGTTTTTGGCCCTCCGGGAGCTGGGAAAGGGACGTTAAGTAAATTTTTAAGCACGGCAGGAAACCATTTTCATTTATCCTCTGGAGATATATTTAGAGGGCTAGATCCAGAATCCCCTATAGGGAAGCTCTATCATACTTATGCGAGCAAGGGGCATCTCGTGCCAGATGAAGTCACAGTGCAAATCTGGAAGCACTATGTAGAGGGCCTTATAGCGACAAATCGTTATTTTCCTAGTAAACAATTTTTGCTTTTAGACGGGATCCCTAGGACGGTGTCCCAAGCGGAGATCTTTGATCAGTTTATCGAAGTTGTTCATGTAATTGTTTTGGAAATGCCTAATATAGAAGAGCTTATAAAAAGAATGAGGAAAAGAGCCCTCATTGAAAAAAGGCATGACGACGCAGAGGACTCGGTAATTAAGACGAGGATGCAAGTGTATGAAAAAGAGACACTTGGCCTTCTTTCTCACTATCCTGCTAGCAAGATTTCTCGATTTAATGCAGATCAAAAGCCTTTAGATGTTTTGAAGGACGTTTTGGTAAAGCTTTCTTATCTTCTCAGCCATCCTGAGCAAAAGTAATTTTTCAGTTAACAACCACCGCAAACAATGTTTTGCGGTGGTTTTGTGTAGTTAAATTTTCAACTATCTATTTTTATAATTTTAATATTAAAGCGTAATTATTTTCGTAGTTATTATTGATTTAGTTGTTAATACGAAAATTATAATTAGTTTATAATGCATTGTATAAAAACATGCATAACTACAAGGAATACCCATGGCTTTATGGGCGCTAAGATTAGGTGAAGTGGAGCCGCAGGATGACAGGCCTCGCACAGGGGCACTCGATATTCCTGTGGACTCTCCTATTTTTCTTGAAGCAAGTCATGTAAATGAGGTGTTTCAAGGAGCGAAGGGACACGCTTTTCACCAAAGTAAAAATTTGGTGACAAGCGCCGGAGGGGCTTGTCCTGATGCGATTGCAGATCTTTCCTTTCTTGTGCGTGGCGCTGCGAACTTGCAGTTTGATTCTCCGCTTCTCTCCATAGAGGGATCAACGACAGCCTTTAATGCGGTGCAAGGGGGCATTGCCATCAGGCAGGCGGTGGAGAGATTAAAAAGAGCTGCTGAGATAGGAGATAGCTGGGGCAAGCAAGAGGCCGCCATCGACTTGTTAAGAGGTCTTATGCAAACAAGCGGAGGAGTGCTGCTCGCCGGGTTTCGGCCTCTTTCTATTGCTTGTGATCTCAGTAATACCGTGCAGGCTGTAGACGCAACTAGCAAACTAGGGCTTGCATCCTATTGGTCTGGAGCGATAGGAAATGGGGTCTTTGGCGCCATGTACGGCCTTATCTCTCTTTGGTGTGGATGGAACATGTGGAAATATCGCTGCTTTCAAAGTAATTTACATAAAGACAAAGATCCGCAAAACCTAAGCAGCGTAGCCAATTTACAAAAATATCTCCATTTTTTTCAGAAGGAAGTAGGGACAATCTCCGGCAAACAAACGCTCGGTGATATGCAAAGTAAGTATAAGAACCGTTATGGATCTTCTTCAGAAGAGAGGTTGAAGCTTAAGTTTCAAACAAGGGCCCATCTTTCTACAAGACTTTGGATCAAAAACTTCCTAAAGGAGATGGCAAGTGAGCTAGGGGGGGTGTCCTTCAGTAAAAAAGAGTGTGAGGGGCTAGCCACTCGCGTTTTGCAAGAAGCAGACACTCTTTTACAAGGACAGAAAGAAGAGATACTGCAATCGTTGGGGTTTCAGGGAGAAGACTTGCACAAGTCCTCTTTTATCTCTTCTCTTAGCATGACGGAAGTACTGGGTTTAGAAGTATCTACAATCAGAAAAAATGCCCAAGCACAGAGCAGGATGGCCAAAGCCACTTCCGGTGACTGTGTACATGCTGTGAAGCTAGCACTTACTGCGCGCCTTCCGGAGCGACTTGCCTCTAGCGATGAGGTAGTAAGAGAGCAAGCCCTCTCTGAAGCAAAGTCTTTAGTAGAAAAAGTGGAAAAGGAGTTGTATAGCAATAAACAGTGGAATGCCATTCTCTGTATCGCTGCCGTAGTAGGGCTAGTAGCTACGGTCTTCGCGTTTGTGCTGACCGGAGGGGTAGCTCCTCTGGTAGTGGGAGCCTTATTTATTCTCTCTTCACTCCTTATGCAATATATAGACTTATGGGTGTTTTTAAAGCCTGGGTTAACGTCTTCTTCCGCTCCGGGAAAATATGATAAGACTGTAGTGTCGGTGAATGCGGCACTGGGGGCCCTCTCTCTTGTTGCGGTGATCGTTCTAGCTTCTGTATTTTCACTGGGAACAGCTCCTCTTATCACTGCGCTTATTATAGGGGTTTGCTGGCTGATTACGTCTGGTGCGACTCTCTATTATCTGGATAAGAAGGAAAAAAGATTTCATAGAGAAAATCCCTCGCTGCAATCTCTTAAGGAAGAGCTCTTTTCTAAAGAGGGTGTATGTACACGGATAGGAAAAACGCTTTTTCCTTTTGCTTTTCACTCCATAGAGAAAAAAGAGAGCGACAAGCTCGATGAGGAGGTCATTTCTCTCTTCAAGAAACTCCCTAAAGCGGATAGGAGAGCCATAAAAATGCGTTTAGCAGCGCGCGCGCTCTCCCCAATTTCGGCAGAGAGGACCCTTCAAACAGAAGAAGATCGCCAGCTAGATGGAGATGGGTTGCACCCAAGAGACGATGGCAATCATAGGTTCGGAGAGCGGTTTTTCTATAAGGACCCTTTTGATCCTCTGGTGAAAAAAGCTGTGCATAAAGCACTTCAGAAACAGCCAGCATCGATTGCTCTGCGGGGGCTTTCTCTGCGGCTAGACCAGCAAAATGGCAATGCTTCAGAGGTGGTCTCTTATTTCAACGAGCAGCTCAGTTATGCAGAAAAAGAAATCGTCAGAAAAGAAATTTATTTTTGCAGAGCAAAAACTCTAGTAGGCAGAGTATATCAAGAGAAAAAAGAGGGTATGACAAGAAAAGATCTTGCAGAGCTCATCGAGCAGAGAATGCAAGAGGTGAAACAAAGGACTTTGGACTTTAGAGACTCTTTATGTCGCTCTCATCAAGTGGCTATGTTGCCTCGTCTGATATAAAAATTGTTAAGCTGGCTTCACTAGCAGACCGCGATGCAACCTTTATGTCGGAATATACCAATGCGGGAACGAGGTTTTTTTACTCGGATTTCTACCTCACAACCAAGGATGGAAAGATATTGTAGTAGCGTATCTGTGCTAAAAGCTGATAAACGACCTCCCACAAGCATAGATACTTTGGGCTGAGTGATCCCGAGCCTTTTTGCTACTTCGTGCTGAGATAACCCACTATTTTTGATAAGGGTACTAACCTTGTGTAAAAGCTTAGCCCTAGCCATTAATTCGTCTGGTTGGTCAAGAGCTAGGTCTTCAAAGATGTTGTCTGTTGAGACTTCATATCTCTTATCTTTTTTTATCATTTTTTTTTCTTGCTTTTTTGCCATTCTTTATAAAGCTCCTCAGCTAGTTTAAGCCTCGATCTAATGAGTTCCATGTCTTGCTTAGATGTTTCTATACCTTTTTTGCTTTTCTTTTGAAAGGCATGCAGCACAATTATAGCTTCAGCAAATCTAACCGTATAGACTGCGCGAAATGTGCTACTGTAGTGGTCTGCTATAAGCTCAATTATATTTGCACCGCCAAATCCACTTAATGTTTTTCCTATATCCGGATGGTCTCCGCATTGCGCTTCATACAGGCCATGGCCAAAGTCTGTTCTGATCTCAGGAGGCATAGTTAACAGGTCTTTCTTTGAAGAACCAATCCATAACAGAGGTTTGAGTGTTTTTTTGTCGCTCATCTTCTTTTCCTCATTATACCAGTATTGGAATTTATTTGTCTAGTAATTGTTGTTTTCCTGCGTCGATGGCTTGTATTTGTTTATGTCGAAGATCTTTCTCCGCATTTAGGACCTTGCATTCCTTTCAAAAGCCTTGTACCTTAGGCCTAGGAGCTATAAAGGGGGCCTATGGTGTTAGATGATGCTACAGCTGATTTTTTATCTTATATAGCCTCCGAAAAGGGGCTCTCTAAAAATACGGTAGAAAGCTACAAAAGAGATATCGACTCCTTTTGTCGATTTTTAAGGGAAACAAAATCTGTCGACCTCGCAGAGGTCTCGGAAGAGGATTTTATCTCCTTTTTAGAGAGGGGAAAAAAGCAGAGCTATGCGTCTAGCTCGCTTTACAGGGCACTCATTGCCTTAAAAGTGTTCTTTCGCTTCTTAAAGAAGGAAAAGTGGATAGAAAAAGACGTGACCCTCTTTTTAGAGACGCCAAAGATCTGGCAGCTCATCCCCGAAGTGCTCACCACTGCAGAGGTAGATCTCCTGCTAAAGGCTCCGGAGGATACCGACTACATAGGGGCGAGGGATAAGGCCCTGCTCGAGGTGATGTACGCTTCAGGGCTTAGAGTCTCTGAGCTGTGTGGACTCAATATCCATGATATCGATGACCACACGGTTCGTGTGAAAGGGAAAGGGGGGAAAGAAAGGCTTGTTCCCATCGCTAAAGTAGCGCTCTTAGCCGTCGATCGTTATTTGTCCTATGGAAGAGATGCGATCGAGGGAAGCGATGCAGAAAAAGCCCTTTTCCTTTCAACTAAGGGTAGGAGGGTGGACCGAATCACCGTCTGGAATAGGGTGAAATACTATGCGAAGAAAGCGGGGATCAAGAAGAACATTTCTCCTCACACCTTAAGGCACTCTTTTGCTACCCATCTCCTAGAAAACGGAGCAGACTTGCGCATCATCCAAGAGATGCTAGGCCATGCCCACATCGCTACCACAGATCGATACACCCATATCAGCCAAAAACACCTTCACGAGGCCTTTAGCGCTTTTCATCCGAGGCCATAGGTGTTTTTGTAATTTTGACAAAAACTTTTTTTAGTCTCCTTTCCTGCTATTTTCGCCAAATAGTCTGTTTTTTGGTTCTATTTGGCGAAATTTTTCGTTGATTTTTTCGCCAAACAAGTGGATAATTGCAACTAATTGGCGAAAACAGGTGAACTATGGTCATTCCCCAAAAAATACTACCGATGGAGAAATTCGTTGGGCGAAAGGTTGAGAGATCTCGTCTTACCAACATAGGCAATGCAAAAGATCCTTCTATTTTAGTTGTTTATGGTCGTCGTCGCATTGGAAAGACTGAGCTCCTGGAGCAAGTCTATGCTAAGCGCAATATTTTGAAATTTGAGGGAATTCAAGGTAAATCGCAAAATGAGCAGATTTCCCATGTGCTATGGCAATTGTCAGAGTATACCAGCAACACTCTAATTAGCAAATTACAGCTAGATTCCTGGATCGAAGTCTTTAAATGCATTTATGATCAAATACCGGACGGCTTATGGACAATCTATTTTGAGGAAGTCCAGTGGCTTGCAGATTATCAAGATGGGTTCATTGCAGAGTTGAAATTTGC
>JAHFTP010000011.1 GCA_023265495.1 Chlamydiota bacterium | reverse complement strand
CGCCCGGAAGTGTGGATGTATGGCAGCTGACTGTAGAGGTGCACGCCGGAACGGCTGTAAGAGTGGATCTTAGGGACGGCAAAGGAGTGTTCCATGAAGGAAAAGATGTCCACGAGCTCAGCGGGGACGACGCCAGGGCTCCCTTTACCCTCAACCGTGCCAGCTTCCGCGCCTAATGCCAAAAAGGGAGCCTGCCCCCTAGCGGCGGGCTCCCTTTACCCCGTTGTTTTTCTTTCGCATTCAAAGACTTAGGGGCAACTCTTTTTCCTGCCTATTTCAAATGTGTCAAGTTTGTCGTAATAAAAATTAGAAATATTTACGCCTTTATTATATTAAAAAATTTAATATATTTCATATCGCGAATGAAATACGTAATTATTATTTAATTTTGATTAATTATAATATGATTTGATATAATATAAAATATTAATAAATTAGTAATATTAAATAGAGGTGATTTATGCGTTTTTTGTGCTGTTGTCCAAAAAAAGATATAGAGAATTTAGTTAGCATGTCAAAAGCTCCGACAAAAACTGAAGGAACAGTACAGGCTATTGCAAGATTCAATACTGGAAGCTTTGTAGCAGGTTCTGCAGATGGGCAACTTCCTGATGTCTCCGTAGCTTCGGTATCTGCTTTGGCTTCTTCCGTATTAGGGACTGAACAGAACACAACTCCTGCTCCAATATCATCATCACATGTTGTATCAGTAGATGTTGATCCCTCTTCTTCAGGTGAGGAAAGTGTCGATGTTATAGTACCACCTAGTCCACCCGTTGCTTCGGTAACAAGCGATTTTTCTCAGCCGTCTGTGAGTGTATGTCAAGTAGCAGTTACTGTGGATGATAGGGCTGATGGCGCCTCTGCGGAGGGTGCCGATGCCCCTTCGAGCATGCCTTCTGTGACCATAGATCAGGCGATACTTCTTCCTAATCAAGAAGAAATACCATTTGACCCCTTTGCAGAGGATGATGCGTCAGCAGCTGGTGCAAGCGTAGGCAGTTCCAGTTCAGGAACAATGAGCATTGTCGGCTCATTGCAGCCTGCTGTCATTGCTCAGTTAAAAGAAGTGCAAAAGAGAAGATGGGAGCAAAAAGTACAAGTCCTCATCGATACACACTGGGAGAATGCTTTATCTTTTGTGTTTCTCGATGACGAAGGAAAAGATCAGTTCAGAACGCATATGTACAACGAGGGATATAGCACAAATGACAGCAGTAAAGATACTCACTGGCACCGCACGGTAAAGGTCCCTACATGCGATGCAAAACAAATCAGAATTGATTTAGTGGAGTGTCGTATCGGTGGTGTCATTCATAAAGGAAACCGCACGTTTACTCTCGTACAAGGAATGCTACCTTTAAGAGAAGGAGCCTCTATTCCTCCTGTTACATTAGCTTTCTCTGATTTTCAATAGCGATTAATTTTCTTTTTTTAGGAGGCGTATCAAACGCCTCCTACTCTCCGAGTAAAATAAGGGGGCTATTCGATGCTTATAGCAGGTGGAGTGGCCCACCGTCATAGAGCGTAGCTCATCTATATTGTAGAAAGTAGGTCCCTATACAGAAGAAAAAATCATAGATTTAAAGGAAAAGAGCTCACACTGAAAGGGCATTTACATCGCTTAATTGATGAATTTAACGCCTTTCGTGCAAGAGACTACTACAAAGGGGATCCAAAGGGGGTAGGCCCCCTTTGGTTTAAAAAAACTATTCTTACGCCTTAGGCAGAGCAAGTGTGGCTTTATGGCTTAACTTGATCTGTCCTCGATCATTCACATCTAGAACCTTTACTTCCAAGCTATCTCCTTCTTTTACAACATCAGAGACATTCTGTACTCGACTATGAGAGAGTTCTGAAATGTGGCATAATCCTTCTTTTCCAAAGACCTCGACAAAGGCTCCAAAAGGAACGATGGAAACAACTCTACCTGTGTAGGTCTTTCCTATTTCTACTTCAGCGGTGAGGTTGAATATAATTTGTTTTGCCCTTTCCATTCCTTCGGGGTTATTGGAGGAGATGCTGACAAGGCCGCTGTCATTAATATCAATTTGTACACCGGTCTCTTCCACGATGGCTCGGATCTGCTTGCCGGCAGGACCGATCACCGTTCCTATCTTGCTAGGCTTAATTTGCATGGTTTCAATGCGAGGAGCATATTGAGATAGAGACGTTTTTGTTTTAGGGCATATCTCCAGCATCTTATTGAGGATATGGATTCTTCCCTGCTTTGCTTGGGCAAGGGCGGCTTGCATGATATGCTTGTTGATCCCCTCGACTTTAATATCGAGCTGGAAGGCGGTGATGCCGGACGCATTTCCTGCAATTTTGAAGTCCATGTCGCCAAGGGCATCTTCTGTTCCTAGTATATCAGAGAGAATGGCAAACTTATCTCCCTCTAAAATCAGGCCCATCGCAATCCCTGCAATAGGATGTTTGATCGGCACCCCGGCATCCATCATAGCAAGGCATCCACCACAGACGGAGGCCATGGAAGAGGATCCATTAGATTCTGTAATGTTCGATTCAAGACGGATAACATAGGGGAAGTGTTCTTGGCTCGGCGCTGTCATTGCAAGGGCTCTTTCTGCTAGTTTGCCATGGCCGATCTCTCTTCTTCCCGGGGCTCCCATTCTTCCTACTTCTCCGACAGAGAAGGGAGGGAAGAAATATTGGAGATAGAACCTTCTTGTCGAGTCTCCGTCTAAGTCTTCATATCGCATACCCATGCTCTCTCCACCGAGAGTGGCTACAGATAGAGACTGTGTTTCTCCGCGTGTGAAGAGGGTGCTTCCATGCGCTCTTGGCAGTGGAGCCATCTCCACAGAGATATGGCGAATTTGATCGCATGTTCTGCCATCAAGACGCTTGTTTTCATTTAAAATCATCTCTCTCATGACGTGCGCTTGCACCTTTTTGAAAGAGAGCATGACATCAGGTTTCGGATAGAGGGCCTCTCCGTCTTTAGGTAGGTATTTTTCTTGCATCCTGGCAGAGATGTCTCCTACAGCTGTGTCTCTACTTTGTTTTTCTTTGATGCGAAGAGCGTGGTCTAATTCTTTTCCATAGAGAGATTTCATCTCCTCGAAGAGCTCTTTGTGAGGCAGGCGCAGTGTACTTCTATTTTTGGGTTTACCAATGAGTTTTTGCCAGTCGGAAAGATGTTGACAGATGATTTTAATGGCACTGTGTCCCTCTTCGATAGCTTCTAGTATTTGTTCTTCCGTGAGAAAGTCGCAATACCCTTCGATCATGAGGATAGCATCTTCTGTTCCGGCGAGGATCAGGTCAAGCTTAGATGTTTTTTGTTCCTCAACGGTGGGGTTGACAATGAATTTGTTTGCGATCATCCCTACGCGCACTCCGGCAATGGGCTTAATAAACGGAACGTCTGATAGAGCAAGCGCTGCAGACACTCCGCAGATAGCTAAAGGCTCGGGGGAGTGGACGCTGTCATAGGACAATACATAAGAGAGGACTTGCACTTCGTTATAGTAGCCATCTTCAAACATCGGTCTGATAGGCCGGTCAATAAGGCGGCTAACGAGAATCTCCCTCTCTGCAGGTCTCCCTTCTCTTTTAATGAATCCGCCAAGGGTTTTTCCTGCAGCAGAAAATTTTTCCTGATAGTCTACGCGTAATGGGAAAAAGTCGATCTCTTCCGATGCGGTAGTCGCTGCACATACTGTGGAAAGTAACATCGTGTCGCCACAGCGCAGCATCACAGCAGCATTAGCCTGTCTTGCGATTTTGCCGGTCTCTAACGTGATCGTTTTGCCGTGAACAGAGATATGTAATGTATGGGTATCTGTCATAATAGTTTTGCTCCAATAGCTGTTTTTTTCGGGTGCTCTGTATCAATGAGGGGGGATGAAGAGACCATCTTAGAAGAATAAGAGAGATCTTGTTCTGGAAAGATGGACCTTCCATCGCACCTGTTTTGTACAGTTTTTTCTATACAACCTTAGCAGGTTGTTAGTGTTTTGAGGGAATATAACAAGAAAGGTGTTATGGGACAACAAATGATTGTTACGATCACTTCAGATAGCTGTCTGAAGTGATCGAAATCGAAGTGCAATTACTTGCGTAGATTTAATCGAACAATGAGGTTCTGATAGCGTTTTGTATCAGTAGAATTGAGGTAATCCAAAAGCTTACGTCTTTGGCCTACTAGTTTGAGCAGGGCTAGACGAGAACTGTGGTCTTTTGGAGCGAGCTTCAGATGTTCTGTAAGCTCTGTAATTCTCTCTGTAAGGATGGCTATCTGAACGTCAGCTGATCCAGTATCTTTTTCATGTAACTGAAATTTTTTTGTGATTTCTTCTTTGGTACCTTTATCTAAAGACATTTTATACATTCTCCCTGTATTGAGAGTTTAAAGGTAGACACTCTTATAACTAAAATACCTTAAAACATTGGCCTTATTATAGCTTAAAGCCTCTATCTGGGCAACGCAAAAATCATATTTTGTCCTAAAGCATGAGAAATTGTCCCTATCTTCCTTGCCTTTTCCGTATATGCATGATAGAGTCTTTTGCTAAAAAAACCTTGAGGAAAAAATATGGGAAAAGAGGCTTCTTATCAAGAGAAATTTGCATCCATTTTACCTTGGAGCAAAGAAATAATTGCTGACATAAAAAAAGATGTGCGAGGTGAGTTTTTAAGAAAACAGTTGTCGTTTGTGCAGAAATACTTTTCAAAAAAAGCTGTGGATAAACTTTCTATTGAAGAAATAGCTAATGCTTTTTGGGCAGAAGTTGGCGAAGGAAAGGAAGAAATAGGGGAGTGGATAGCGGCGCGTTGGATCGTAAAGCATGTAGATCTCTACCAGTTTTTTGCAATGGAGTTAACCAAGATCAATCCCCACTTTTCTGAGATAGAACTTCTCTCTCTAGATGAGTCTAAAAGCCTTCTTATGCAAGCCGCTTCCCAGTTTGGGCTTAGCGAGATTTACCTCTTTAGCGTCCTCAATTCTGTAGCATTTCCCGGCGAGGTGTTTGAAGAGCTAAGGCAAAAGGTTCTCTCTCAGATCACAAGTCAAGACCTCGCCTGCCAAAAAGAAGAAGTCTGCGATATTGCCGAGCTAAAAGCCAAGCAAGAAAGAGAGATAGCTAAAATGACTGAGCGCTATGAAAACAAATTGCAAGCTCTCACAAAAAAGTACTTTACCGATGTGGAGGGGCTGAGGAAGCAAGTGGGACAGCTGCAGAGAAAATTGGGAGAACTTGTTTCTCATGTCTGAAGAAGTTTTTATGAGGGAAGCTCTGATTGAAGCGCAAAAGGCCTACGATAAAGATGAGGTTCCCGTCGGCGCTGTTATTGTCTATAATGGGAAAATTATTGCCAGAGCTCACAACTTAGTGGAGACAAAGCAAGATCCAACGGCTCATGCGGAGATGTTATGTATGGCAGAGGCTGCCTCCTTTTTGGGGAATTGGAGGTTGCTCCATGCAACTTTATACTGTACGCTGGAGCCTTGCATCATGTGCGCTGGTGCAATGATCTCTTCACGGCTTCCTTTCCTTGTGTGGGGGGCGCCGGATGTCAGGCAGGGAGCTCATGGCAGTTGGGTGAATATCTTGGATGCCAGCCATCCTATTCATCGAGTTTCCTGTAGCAGTGGGGTCTGTGCTGAAGAATCTTCTTACCTGATGAAACGTTTTTTTAAAGAAAAAAGGAGGGATCCTTGTTTAACGAAATCATAGAGGAGATGGTGCGAGCTCAAGAGGAGAAACTCGCAAGTTTTGCAAGACAGATCATCCCCACTATAACTAAGGACGACCTCCTCCAGCCCAATGACTTTCCAGAGCTGGAAAGCCATCCCTATTTTCGCTATGAGGAGGGGGTCCTCGAAGGTCTTCTTACAGTGAGGATGGCTTATCTGGCTTGGAAGAAAGATGCTGAGGTGTCCTCTTCTTTGGTAAAATAAATCTTCGGTTTTTCTTATAGAAGAAAAGCACTTGTCATTAATCCTCAAATCGTATTTACTACCCTAATATTTCATGGAAAAAATGTGGAGTTACATATTATGAAAAAGCAAGGTCACCCTCCGTACCAAGAAATCCTTTTTGTGGATTCTTCTACGGGATACAAATTTGTTTGTGGAAGCACGCTGAAACCAAAAGAAAAAGAGACGTTTGAAGGCAAGGAATATCCTGTATTCAGAGTTCCTGTATCTTCTGCGTCCCATCCGTTCTTCACTAAGAGCAACCAGTTCATTGACTCTGAAGGTCGTGTGGATAAGTTTGTGAAACGCTACAGCGCGAAGAAGTTGGAAAAAGCTGCAGAAGACACGAAAAAAGAAGAGCAGCAAGAAGATAAGAAAAAAAAGAAAAAGGCTGCTCCCAAAGGAACTAAATAAGTCCAATGGAAGAGAGAATACGCAGTCTTCTATCTCGTTTAGAGCAAGTAGAATTTCTCTTAGGAGAATCTGATGTTCTCTCTGATCAAAAGCAGTTTCGTTCCTTAGCTCAAGAGCATGCTTATCTCTCTGAGCTAAGGGATACGTGGAATGAGTACGAGTCCCTCCATAAAAGGCGTCTAGAAAATCAAGAGCTGCTGAAAATGGAAAAAGATCCCGAATTTCAGGGGGTCATCCGAGAAGATATTCAGTCTATCGAACAGAGTATATCCGACACAAAAAGTCGCTTAGAGGCCTTGCTAGTTCCTCCAGATCCTAGGGATAGCCGCAACATTATTTTAGAGCTTAGGGCGGGAACAGGAGGAGATGAAGCGGCTATTTTTGTGGGCGACTGCGTGAGGATGTATAAGTGTTATGCCGACAAAAAAGGGTGGAAGTACGAGCAGCTTACATGCACGCCGTCTGAGATGGGTGGATTTAAGGAGTATATCATGCTTCTTTCGGGGCAAAATGGGTTCCGCCTCATGCAGTACGAGGCGGGAACGCACCGAGTACAAAGGGTCCCTAAGACGGAAGCTCAAGGAAGGGTGCATACCTCTGCCATTACTGTAGCTGTTCTTCTTGAGCCGGATGAAGAAGAGCAAGTAGTCATTGATGAAAGCGAGCTGAGGATAGACACCTATAGGTCGTCCGGAGCTGGAGGACAGCACGTCAACACGACAGACTCTGCGGTGAGACTCACGCACATCCCCACCGGCACTGTCGTCTACTGCCAAGAAGAACGAAGTCAGCATAAAAACAAAGAAAAAGCCATGCGCCTTCTCTCTGCTAAGATAGTAGAAGAAAAAAGAAGGAAGGCTGAGCAGGAGACTGCTTCTTTGCGATCCTCTCAAGTAGGAAGTGGAGATCGATCAGAGAGAATACGCACCTATAACTTCCCACAAAACAGAGTGACGGACCATAGGATCGACCTTACCTTATATAAATTAGACATGGTTATGGATGGAGATTTAGACGAGATCACCGAAGGTCTAGTCAAACATTACTACCAAGAAAAACTCTCAAATGCAGAAAAGGTTTGATGAAGACGCTAGGAGAGGTATATCGTCTTTCTGTAGAGCTTTTGCAAAATAAAAAAATAGAGAAAGCAAAATTCGTTGTGCAGGAGCTTATGGCTTCTGTCCTTGGAATCGATCGCATGTCTTTGTTTATGCAATTTGATCGTCCCTTAGAAGAGAAAGAATTAAACAAGCTTCGCTCCTATATCTTTCGAAAAGCAAAAGGGGAGCCGTTAGAATATATTCTAGGCTTTCTTGAATTTTACCATTGCCGTCTATCTGTTACGCCGCAAGTGCTTATTCCAAGACCTGAAACAGAAATCCTTCTAGATGGGGTGGTAACGGATTTAGCACAGATCGATCTATCCGGTAAAGAGGCCTGGGACTTATGTACGGGATCTGGATGTCTAGCTATTGGATTAAAGAAAAAATATCCCCAGCTGGAGGTAACCGGTGTAGATCTTTCTTTAGAAGCGCTACAAGTGGCCAGATTGAATGCAAAAGACAATGCAGTTGATGTTTCCTTTGTCTATTCAGATATGTTCAGCGCCCTGCAAGGAAGAAAAGTCGATTTTCTTTTGTGTAACCCTCCCTATATTACAAAAAAAGAATATGAGGCCTTGGACTCTTCAGTGAGAGACTATGAACCGAAAGTGGCATTGGTAGGTGGGGAGTCGGGTCTCGAGTTTTATCAGACACTCGCTCAGGAGCTTCCTAAGCATTTGCGCGCGGGAGGTAAGGCCTTTTTTGAAATAGGGACAGGGCAGGGAGAGGCGGTAAGGAATCTTTTTGCAAGTTCCGTGTGGAAACAGAAAAAAGTGGGCAAAGATTGGTCAGGGCATGATAGATTCTTTTTCCTTGAAATAGAATGACTTTCTATACTATCCTATCTGCATCCATGGTAAATACTATTTGGCTATGTTTAATTCGCTTACAGAAAAATTGCAAAGTCTGTTTGACTCCTTGTCAGGAAAAAAACAGTTTACAGAAGAAAACGTCTCTGACGCAGTCAGAGAGGTGCGTCTTGCACTGCTCGACGCCGACGTAAACTATGCTGTAGCTAGCCAGTTTGTCAAAAGAGTGAAAGAGAAAGCTTTAGGTGATCAGGTTCTTAAGTCTGTCAGCCCTAAAGAGCAGTTTGTCAAAGTCGTTCACGATGAGCTAGTAGCGTTAATGGGTTCGGAAGAGCAGGGGATTAATGCCCAGGGAAAACCGTGTGTAATTTTGGTATGTGGTCTTCAAGGTTCCGGAAAAACCACCCACTGTGCTAAACTGGCTGCTTTTTTGAAAAAGCAAAGGGTAGATAGCAAGGTCCTTTTAGCTGCGTGTGACTTGCAGAGGGCCGCGGCGGTCGAGCAGCTTAAAAAATTGGCGGCTCAGATAGACACTCCTCTCTTTGCACTTGAGGGGGAAACGGATCCTCTGGCTGTGGCAAGAGAGGCTTATGAGAAGGCCAAAAGAGAAGGGTTTGACTTCCTGATTGTGGATACGGCGGGAAGGCTCCATATTGATGAGGAGCTGATGAGCCAGCTGGAGAAGATAAAAGCTCTAGTGAAACCTGAGGAAGTGCTTTTTGTCGCTAGCGCAGCAACAGGGCAGGATGCGGTAAAGACGGCGCAGGAGTTTGATAAAAGAATAGCGATCACCGGAACGATTCTTACCATGTTAGATGGTAATGCAAGGGCTGGCGCAGCGCTCTCTATTAGAGAGGTGACCCAGAAGCCGATTAAGTTTGAGGGTATCGGCGAAAAAGTAACAGATCTGCAAGTATTTCACCCTCGATCCATGGCTGATCGCATCTTAGGGATGGGGGATGTCATTAATCTTGTTCGGAAAGCACAAGAGAACTTTGATGAGGAAGAAAGTAAGAACCTGGAGAAAAAGTTAAGGAAGGCTACCTTTACCTATGAGGATTATCTTCGTCAGATGGCGGGGATTAAGAAGATGGGTTCCTTCAAAAGTTTGCTCAAGATGATGCCGGGGATGCCCAATCTTGATGAAATGCATATCGATGAAAAGGAGTTTTCTCGGATAGAAGCAATGATTTTGTCTATGACAAAGGCAGAAAGAGAAGAGAGAATAGAGTTGATCCCCAGCCGCAGAAGAAGGATTGCAAGCGGAAGTGGAACCTCTATTGATGATGTGAATAGGATGGTCAAAGGGTTTAAAAGATTAAAACAGTTTTTTAAAGATTTACCCAGTTTTAAGAAGCAGATGCTTGGCGGAGCTGGAAAAAAGGAGAATTTCTTATGGCGTTAAAAATTCGTTTGAGACAGCAGGGCTGTAACAATCGTCAGACATACCGTGTGGTGGTCAGTGATTCCAGATGTAAACGAGATGGCAAATATGTAGAGAAGCTAGGTTGGTACCTGCCTCATCTCAATGAGAACAATTGCCAGATCGACACAGAGAGGTTAAACTACTGGCTAGGGCAAGGAGCTCAGATGTCAGAGCAAGTGGAGACGCTCGCTACTCATCTGAATCCTGACCTTATGAAGCAGTTTAATGAGCAAAAGCATGCACAGAGAATAAAGAGATCTGCTAAGAGAAGAGCCCTAAAAAAATAACGGCTTCTTAACTCTTCATGCATATTGATATATTGTCTTTATTTCCCGGGTATTTTTCTGGACCTTTTGATGTAAGCATCATCAAAAGGGCAAGGGAAAATGGGTTGGTGACAATGAACCTGGTGGATATACGAGACTTTGCAGAAGGCAAGCATAAGAAAGTGGATGACCGTCCTTATGGGGGAGGTCCTGGCATGGTGCTGATGCCCGGGCCCTTAAGTCGAGCCATCCGATCGGTCAAGGGGGAGGCAAGTCATGTAGTGTATCTCTCTCCACAGGGGAAGGTGCTTAGCGCCAAGGTGTGTGAGAGGCTTGCCACCTATGATCATTTGATCCTCGTGTGTGGTCATTACGAAGGAATAGATGAGAGGGTCATAGAGACGGAAATAGACGAAGAGATAAGTATCGGGGACTATGTCCTCACCAACGGTTGTTTAGCGTCGATTGTGCTAGTAGATGCGATGGTGAGATTTGTTCCGGGAGTACTTGGACATGAAGATGCAGCAGCGTGTGACTCCTTTCAAAAGGGTCTATTAGATGCTCCTCAATATACGAGACCGCCAGACTTTGAGGGGAGGCAAGTTCCCGATGTGCTTATGCAGGGGAACCATGCTTGCATTGAAAAGTGGCGGCGAGAAAAAGCTTTAGAGAAAACAGGAAAAGTGCGTCCCGACTTATGCCCATAAAAGGCAAGTCGATGTAAAGGAGAAAACATGAAACAGTGTCAAGTTATACAACAGTTAGAATCTGCACAGCTTAAACAAAATATAACCAGCTTTGCTGTAGGAGATACGATCTCCATTCATACCCGTATTATTGAAGGGGAAAAAGAGCGTATTCAGGTATTTACAGGTACAGTCATAGCACGCAAGGGAAGCGGACTTTCTGAGACAGTCTCTCTCTATAGAGTATCCTACGGCTCTGGGATGGAAAGAGTGTTTCTTCTCCACAGCCCAAGGATTGCAAAAATTGAAGTCGGCAAAGTAGGGAAGGTAAGAAAGAGCAAGCTCTATTACTTAAGAGGAGCTTCAGGAAGAGCTGCAAAAGTACAAGAGCGCATCGGCCCAGGAAAAGCTGCTGCTAAAGCTGCTGTCCATGTCGAGAAGGAAGAAGGCGAGCAACCAGCTACCTAAGTGGAGATAGTTCCATGGTGGCAGGAGATGCATTTTTCTTTGAGAAAAGAGCAAGGCAAAAGGGGTATTCTACCATAGCTGGCGTTGACGAAGCTGGTAGGGGACCTCTTGCTGGACCAGTCGTCGCAGCAGCATGCATCCTAGAAGAAGATTTTTTTCTGCCTCAAGTAGATGATAGCAAAAAACTTTCCCCCGCAAAAAGAAAAGAGCTATTTGACAAGCTCACACAAGATTCCAGAGTCTGCTACTGTGTCTCTGTTCTGGAGGCAGATGTCATAGACAAATTCAATATATTACAAGCCACACTCCGCGCAATGGAGATCGCCCTTTCTGGGCTGAAGAAAAAGCCAGATTATGTCCTAGTTGACGGCTCCATCTATCCTCCCCGTACAACTATCCGTGGAGAGGCAGTCATCCAAGGGGATGCCCTCTCTTACACGATTGCAGCGGCATCGATCCTTGCAAAAGAGACGAGAGACCGGATCATGCTTGCCTACCATGAAAAATGGCCCGAATATGGCTTTGCTAAGCATAAAGGGTACCCCACCAAAGCTCATGTGGAGGCAGTGAAGAGGTTAGGCCCCTGCCCTATCCACAGGAGGACGTTTAGTCCTATAAAAGAGATTTTCTCGCAGATTATTTTGCCTTCACAACAATCCTAACACGGAGTCCTTGCATGGATCGCAATCTCAAAGAAGATACAGGCGTCAAAGAAGCGAGTACAGCCGAGCAAATTCGCAATTGCTATAAGGTCATCCATCAGCTCCGTCCCCATTTGGTGGAAGAACAGGCATTTATCGAACAGGTGCAGAGGCAGTTTGCAGAAGGATATCGCCTGGTGTATTGCCAAGACGGCGGTGAGGTAAGAGCTGTTGCAGGCTTTCGATTTTTGGAGTTCTTGTCCTGGGGGCGGGTTCTCTACATCGATGATTTAATCACCGATGCCAAAGCAAGGAAAAACGGCTATGGGAGGAAGCTATTACAATGGGTGATCGAGCTGGCAAAAGTAGCAAAATGCGATCAAGTGCATTTAGACAGTGGTCCTCAAAGGCACGATGCACATAGGCTCTATCTCAATTGCGGCTTTAAGATTGTGGCGCATCATTTTGCCTTGGATTTCAAAAATTGAAATGGCCTTTCCATCCAAGCTGGATTTAGAAGATATATCTGTTCTAATTATCTGAGAAAGGTTGTCCTTAAATTGCATCTAGGCAACTTTGTAATTTTCAGCTATATCGACTTCAATGGGACTATGTTTTGCCGGTTTCTTTTTTGCCAAAACACTCAAATGCACCACATTGTAAAGATTGCGGAATTCTTCAGCTTTTACTCGGAGATAATCTAGCAGACGCAATCGAATGCAAAACTCCGTCGATGGTGTTACCAGTCTCTTCCCATTTTCCCATTGAACAACCGCTGAATGAGTCACTCCAAAATAACGTCCGAATTCTGTTGTGGTCAAGGAAAGAAATTTTCTGATGAATTGCAGTTCTTCCTTCGTGAGCCTTCCTTGCTTAAAAGTCAAAGCTCTTAACACAACTAATTGCAATCGAGTCATGTCAATATCAATAATCCATTCGCCGAACACTTTTCGCATAGGAGCATTCACCAGTGTGATGGGAAATCCAAGGCCTCTGTAAACAAGCGTCTTAATTTTTTGATCTTTGCTTTTCATTCTTTTCCCCTCCTAGGCAATTTGATTACTGTGATAATAATCATATCTTTTTCAAAAGCAATAATTACCCTCAAGTCCCTGCCATCAATAGTTTTGCCTCTTATTGCATAATTCCAGGTTTGGAACTTGTTATTGAACAAGGTTTTGTCTTGCTCATGAAACCCAGTTTTTAGAACCTCAATTACATCAGGCAATTTAAGACAGCGCAAACTCTGTCGATCGATGGCATGCTCTGTTAATCAATATTTTCTGTTTTCTATATGCTGCCTAATCACTTCGGGCAGATTCTTAATCCATTCGGCGGCCAAGGTGATTGAGTTCCTCTTTTTCTTTACATTGTAACAATGTATCAATTTCTTCAGCAACTATTTTCAGGAACTGTACAGGTAATCGTTCCTCGTGTTGGTAAAGTGTAAAGTGTTTTTTTTGGAGAAAAAAGTGGAAGGTCTCAAATCGCTTTTTGACTGAATTAAAAGCTTTATTATTGTTCTATATGCAAAAATCTAAAAGCAAATAGAATCGTAGCTGTTTTACTGGGAAGGAGGAGGTAAAAACCTTGACCATCAACTTGTTATTATGTATATTTACCTAAATATCTCAATCCAGGGACTCCCATGATTAAAAGTATGACAGCCTATGGTAGGGCTGCTTTGATGTCTTCTTTAGGTCGCTGGGTTGTAGAAATCCATTCCGTAAATAGGAAATACTTAGACATCCACATCCACCTACCCAAAGATTTATTGTTATTTGATGTGGAGATACGCAAGTGGCTTTCTGCTTATGTATTTAGGGGACAGGTGACTGTGAAGATTGCTTTAAGCCCCGGAGAGGATGCTAGCATGGCAATTGACATGCAGACGGCGAAGCTGGCTACAACCAAGGCCATGCTCGATTCTATAGCAAAAAAATTAGGGTATGACGTAAAGGAATCCGTCCCTTTTGCTTTGCTGCTGGAAAGGATGGAAGGTGTAAGCTGCATGGATGTAGAGCAAGGCTATGAGCAGATCTCCTCCGAGATCCAATCGGCCTTGAGCCAAGCGGCTCAGTCTTTTGTTGCGATGAAGCGTGCTGAAGGCGCTGCTCTTCTTCAGCAGATCTTGGGTGTCCTTGCAGGGATTGAAGAGAGCTTGCAACAGGTCGAAGCACAAAAAGATGGTGCCTTTGTTAGATACCAGAAAAAGCTGCTCTCCAAAATGGGGGAGTTTAAACAGCTCGTTGACCAGGAAGAAAGGCTCCATAGGGAGATTATCCTATATGCGGAAAAGGGAGATATTACGGAAGAGATAGCCAGGCTCCACTCTCATATTATCCAGCTGAAAAAAATCTTAAGATCGGACGATAACAGCATCGGGAAAAATATCGATTTCTACCTGCAGGAAATGAATAGAGAAATGAATACGATAGCGGCAAAATCTGACGATCTTGAAATCTCTAAGTATGCGATTAGCATGAAGAGTGAATTAGAAAAAATCAGAGAGCAAGCCCAAAACATAGAGTAACTATGGCATTAGAATTATTAAGTCATCATTCTAAGGGAATTGTATTTGTCCTAAGCGCGCCGGCAGGTACCGGAAAAACTACATTGGTACGTATGCTCACGGAGGAGTTTTCTCAGGTGGAGGAGAGCGTGTCTTTTACCACAAGGGCTCCAAGGAGTGGGGAAGTCGATGGTAAAGATTATTATTTCATTACCAAAGAAGAGTTTGCAAAGAAGATACAAGCTGGAGACTTTCTTGAGTATGCCGAGGTTTTTGGCCACTACTATGGGACGGGAAAACAGCAGGTGGAGCGAAGAATAGGCCTTGGCAAACATGTGATTTTGGTGATAGATACGCAAGGAGCGTTAAAGCTGCAAGAAATGCAGTTTTCCGCTGTCTATATCTTTTTATCACCTCCTTCCATGCAAGAGCTTAGAGACCGACTCTCTAAGAGAAAGACAGAAGGGGAAGCGGAGCTCAATTACCGCTTGTCATGGGCAGAAAAAGAGATACAGCAGTCTTCCCACTACGACTATCAGATAGTGAATGAAAACTTGCACACTGCCTATCAGATTTTAAGAAGCATCCTTATTGCTGAAGATCATAAAATTCGTTAAAAAGGGAGAAACTATGTTTTTAAAAGATCAACTAACTACAGAGGTCCTGCGCGGCCTTGCCAAGAACAACTTTGAGCTTGCCAACTATGCTATAAAGCTTGGCAAATATCTCATTCTTTCCGGACATGAAGTAACGCTGGGAGATCTTCTCGAGCAGGTGAGAAAACATCCTTCCGAAGCGTATTTGGATGAGTTGAAAATGCTAGATAAAGCCGATCAGCAAGAACAGAGACACGAGTAAGTACTTTCATGCAACAAAAAATTCTTATCACAGCAGCTCTTCCTTATGCAAATGGACCTCTGCATTTCGGCCATATTGCAGGGGCGTATCTTCCTGCCGATTGCTACGCCAGGTTTAAGAGGTTGCAAGGAAATGATGTCCTCTACATCTGCGGATCCGATGAGTATGGTGTGGCCATTACTTTAAGCGCAGACATGGCAGGGAGGACGCCTAAAGAGCATGTCGATATTTTCCACGAGGTGAATAAGAACTTTTTTACCAAGTTGCAGATTTCTTTTGATCATTATTCTCGTACTACATGGCCTGGACACGTAGCTGTGGTGCAAGAGTTTTTTCTCGATTTACATAAAAATGGGTATATCGAAGAAAAACTCTGCCATCAGCTCTACTCGGAGCAAGATAAACGATTTTTAGCGGATCGCTACGTGCAGGGAACATGTCCTAAATGTGGCTATGATAAAGCTAGGGGAGATGAATGTCCTTCTTGTGGAGCCAGCTATGAGGCAACAGACCTTTTGCATCCTAAGTCCAAGATTTCTGGATCTTCGCTGATTTTAAAAGATACGGTGCATTGGTTTTTACGATTCGATCGTTTTAAAGAAAAGCTCTCTGAGTGGATACAGACAAAGCATTGGAAAGCTAATGTAGAGCACTTTGCTAAGGCCTACATCGACGATCTCAAGCCCCGAGCCATTACTAGGGACTCTGACTGGGGCGTTCCCGTTCCGCTTAAAGAGGCGGAAGGGAAAGTGCTGTACGTATGGTTTGATGCGCCCATTGGCTATATTTCTGCGACGAAGGAGTGGGCGGAGAAAAGGGCATCTAAAGACGCCTGGAAAGACTATTGGCTCGATCCTAAGACAAAACTTGTGCAGTTCATAGGAAAGGATAATATCCCCTTCCATGCGGTGTTTTTCCCTGCGATGGTTATGGGACAAAGTCAGCCTTACAAACTTGTCGATGATCTTCCTGCCAACGAATTTTATAATTTGGAAGGCAAGCAGTTCAGCAAGAGCGAAGGCTGGTACATAGATTTAGAGAGTTTCTTTTCAGAGTACACGGCAGACCAGATCCGATATACCATTGCAGCCAACGCCCCGGAGACGCAAGATGCGGAGTTCACTTGGAAAGACTTTCAGTCTCGATGCAATGCTGAGCTGTTAGGTAAGTTCGGTAACTTAGTCAACAGGGTGCTGGTCTTTGCTCAGCAGCAGTGCGCAGGGAAAGTCCCCCCACAACAAGACCTGCAAGAGGTAGACCATGCATTCGTGCAGAAGATACACACCCTAGCTGCTCTCATATCCGAGGCTTATGATCACTATCACTTGAGAAAAGCTTCTCAGCTCGTTATGGAGCTTGCGCAAGCCGGTAACATGTACTTTGACAGTAAAAAGCCGTGGACGGCAGCAAAAGATCCCAAGACCCAGCCGGATATGCAAAACACCATTGGATGCTGCTTGGAATGTATAAAAGTGTTAGCTCTTACCTCTGCTCCAATCATTCCTTCTACATCGGAGAAGGTATGGAAGATGCTCGGATTTACCAGTTCTCTCTCCTCACAAAAGTGGGATCGCGCTCTCACCCATTCTCTAGTGGAAGGTACATTGCTTCCCGCTCCGGAGATCCTCTTTCGTAAGATTGAGGACTTGCAAATACAAGCAGAGATGGCCAAGTTACAAAAAATGTCTGTTAAGGAAGAGAAACAGCACGTGATTGCTCCGCTTAAAGACAGCATTAACATCGATGATGTAAGAAAGATGGATCTGCGAGTGGCAACCATTCTTAGCGTAGAGCGCGTCGCTAAAAGTAAAAAACTACTCAAACTTTCCGTAGATGTAGGCTTTGAAAAGAGAACGATTGTTGCAGGAATCGGGGAGCATCTGTCCTCAATAGAATCTTTAGTGGGTAAGAAGATCCTCGTTGTAGCCAACCTGCTGCCTGCTACACTCATGGGAGTAGAGAGTCAGGGGATGGTCCTCGCAGCAAAGGGAGCAAAAGGATTTGAGCTGCCACTATTTGTTGAGAGCGCACCTGGAGATCAGGTATCTTAGCGCATCGTTTCTTCCAGAAACTCTTTGAGTCCTGTATACCGCTTTTTCACCTCTTCATTTTTTACCGCAATGGCAAGTGCCTTTTTTGTTCCAATGAGGACGACGAGTTTTTTCCCTCTTGTGATCCCCGTATAAATCAAATTTCTGGTGAGAAGCTTAAAGTGGCTTATGTGTATGGGTATGACAATGCAAGGGCATTCGCTTCCTTGATATTTATGGATAGATACTGCATAAGCTAGCACCAGCTCATCCATATCCGTAAAGTCGTAGTCGACGATTTTTCCATCAAAGGAAACCTTCATCGTTTGTTCTCCCACATTGAGCTCAGTGATTCTGCCTATATCTCCATTAAATACTTCTTTTTTGTAATTATTGCGGATCTGCATCACTTTATCGTGGAGATGAAACATCCT
>JAHFTP010000132.1 GCA_023265495.1 Chlamydiota bacterium | reverse complement strand
ACGAGAAAATCAGGACTTGTGAAAACTTTGCTATTCACCGTCCACAAAGCTTATGTAAATTTTTATTAGAAGTGAGGATACAATGAGACGCTTATGCTTATCCCTCGGAAGTCTTTCCCTGATCGTACAAGGCGCTGCCTTCTGCGAAACCCAGATAGACGAAGTGACCATGACTAGTGCCACGCAATTAGAGACTTTTTCCTCTCCTTCCCTCGCTTTAGAGCAAGAAGAAGAGTTAGATGATGACGATCTAGCCTCTGTAGAGACAGATCCTTCTCTTCTCGATGCCCAGCTCGCCTCCTTAGAGCAAGAGCTCTCTGAGGACGAAACCCCGCAAAAAGAAGAACCCCTCTCTGCCACTGCATCTGAGGAGACCTCTCTCGTTGCAATTCCTGAAGCTGAGGAGCAAGTGGATGCTCCTGCCATGGTCGTTATCGAAGAGGCTGCTGAGCAAGACGCTCCCCTGCAAATAGCAGAGACACCTGTAAGCGAATCCTCTGTAGAAGTCGAAGCCCTAGCCTCTACAGAAGAAAAAGGGGTAGAGCCTGCACAAGAAACCCATATGCAAGAGCTAGGCCTCATCACGGATACGAATGATACCAATACACCTTCCCCTTCCGATGAGAGCGCACCATCAGAGCCAACGGCTGCTGCTGTGGACACTGCCAGCACACTAGAACAAGAAACGGTAGCCTACAACCCTCCGGAGAATGTAGAAAAAAAAAGCCTTCCTCCACTTGTTCCCAGCCAGATTGAAATCAATTTAAAGCAAGTATTTGCAGGAGCCCCGCTCATCTATTCTCTTCTGCTTATCCTGTCGATCTTCTCCTTTGCTGTATGGCTCTATAACATCGTCTCTTTACAAGCTTTTGCTAAAGTGCCAGACTCTTTCCTTAGAAATGTTCGCGGCAAGCTCTTAAGCTGTCAGTACGAGGAGGCTCTCTCTCTTTGTGAAGAGAGAAATAACTTCTTCTGTAAGATGATTGCTTCAGGCATACAAACAAGAAAACATGGAATACAAGCTGTGCTCGAATCCATGAAATCAGAAGGCAAAAGGGCTTCCATCTCCTTTTGGCAAAGACTTGGTTGGCTCCAAGACATCGCTATTATGGCGCCTATGCTAGGGCTACTCGGAACGGTGATGGGCATGTTCTATGCCTTCTACGACCTCAACCGCTCCATTGAGAGCATCTCGAGTCTTTTCGATGGTCTTGGCGTCTCCGTGGGAACGACAGTGGCTGGCATCATTGTAGCCATTGTAGCCATGGTCCTCCACTCCATAGGAAAATTCCGCCTCGTTAAGACGCTGTGCTTCATTGAAAATGAAGCAGTATCCATGGCGCAAATGATAGACAAATCTTAAACCAGTGGCGACTTATGAATCTAATACCCGATGAAGAAATGCAGTGGAAAGGGAGTTTGAACCTCGCTCCCCTAGTAGACTTTCTCTTCCTTGTGATCGCAGTCTTTGCAACGCTTGCCATCACAAGAACGGCCCTCTACGACTCTGAAGTGGAGCTCGTGAAAGTCTCTCCACCAAAAGAAAATGCCATCCCCCCGCAGGAAGTCTATGTAGTGAACCTCAGCGTGACAGGCGAGGGTAAATATAAGTGGATCACCGACTTCAACGAATATAATATGGATGGAGCAGAGGCAATCAAAACAGAGCTAACAAAACAGCAAAAACTTGGCCTGATCCCTACCGAAAAAAATAGAACAAAAGTGCTTCTCCACATCGATAAAAATGCCCAATGGCAGCCCATTGTAGACCTGATCTTTTCTGTGAAACAATCGGGCTTTGCGATCTATCCTGTCTATGAAGAGCAACGTCTCGATACCACGGAACCTATTTAGTTAGTTTAGAAGTTTCCTGTATCCAATTGCCGCCTGACTTTCACCTGGGTTTTGGTAGCAATTGGATCTCTTTTATCCCTCTTTAGGAACTGTCAAAAAATAAGTTAAAAAAGCGGATGTGGATCCAGTTGCATGAGATAGCTTTTTTAGTTTCTGTAGAACTTAAGCGATCCTTTTTGGACGCTTGTTGCTAAAAGAAAATAACTAAGGTTACCTTGTTGACAAGGACATAATTAGCTAATTATAGACCTGCGCACAAGGATATAATTGCAAATAGCTAACAGCAAGTGTGTTACGGACATAAAAAAACGGTAAAACAAGAGCATTCCAGTTCTCAATAAGCCGTTCATCCATCTCATTGACGGATTGAAAAGGCTCCGATACAGCCGATGATATTGGCATGAGAGTAGTGAGTATCGGATATGAACCATCTATTCATGTCCCTAGCCTCAGCAATCATTAGCCGATGCCTGCGACTTGGCCGTTATTTTCAGTCAATTAACTTGTTTTTTGACAGTTCCCTAGAGAAAAAAACTCTTTGAAAAATAGACCTTTCTTTTGTAGGCGATGCAGGGTCTTTATTCTGAGGAAAAGCTGTGAGAATCTCCCTTGTTTTGGCTTCTATGAGTAAGCCTCGCAGCAGCTCAGGATGCCTAACATCGATTTTCATTTGCTTGATCTCTTCAATAGCTGTGGCAAGCCGCTTTTTCCTTATTGCATCTATTTTAGACTGCCACTCTTGCAGCTTTGCAGGGTAATCGAAGACACTTCTTTCCGGCTCCAAGACATGTAACACGGTAGGAACGGGCCTTTCTGCAGAATGAAGCGCCTCATCAACTGATGTATCAACAGGAATCTCTACATGCACCTTACGGAATAGCTTGAGAAAATTATCGTAGAAGAACGTGACATGCCCTTTTATCCCACTCCAAATATTCCCCCAAAAACCGTCTCTTCTATTGATTCCGCCACCGCCTACAAAGATGATAACATTGGAAATGATATTAATGAGGCTATAGACTAGCTCTGCCAGCCATTGCAGCCAGGGGGCATTCGTTCGTAAGAACCGAAATAACGACTTAAAGCCTAAAAAGGATTTGGCAAGCGATGTCTTTGACTCCACCTCCACCCCTACAGTAGCGGCAGTCTTCCTCACAAAAGAACAACAATTGTTGCTGATGAGATTGTAACTTCTTGAGTCTATATTAGCCTGGTGATCTTCAACCTCTGCCTTCATTGTCTCAAACTGCTCTTTGGTGATCGCAATGACGGTCTTTTTGATTTCCTTATCTTCTCCGGTGTATTCATGCTTATCTGCAACATGGAGTATGCCGCTGATCGTCTGAAAAGGGCTCAATGGCTCAATACCCTCGCCTGCTTGATAACTGAATCCGACATTATATTTATGCGTAGGATCCTTTAGCTCGATCCAGCTATGTTGAGACTTTTTTGTGTTGAGACTCTTGATGACAAGCTTATAGTCATTGGGAAGATGCGCATGAGCTCTTCTTTTGAAGGGGGGAAGCTTTTTCCACTCCGCCGGATCAAATCTTGTAAGGCCTTGGTCCCATCGATAAAAATAGCGTTTCTGATCCTCTTTGCCAAAAAGCATGTGCCCTTTAGAAAGGAGCAACGCGCGGATCTTATCTACTGTCTCCATCCTTCCTTCAAATCGGATCTTAGCATGCTTGGAAGAGGGGTCCATCTCTATATGTTCATCTAAACGAGCGATCTGCTTATGCAAATAGTTGTCCATAAGAAAGTCGACATCTTCAGGATGAAAGAAAAAAATCTCCCTCCCATAAAGAGAACTTACTACTTTGGTGTCCAACCCATTTTTTCTAGCTCTATATGTGGGCTCAGAGAGCCACTTTTGCAGAAGCTCTTTAGCGATTTTTGTTTGATAGAGTGTTTCTAATTGTTTTTCTTGCAAAACAGCAGGATCGTTGACATGGAGCTTAGCAGCCAAGATCGCCCTGTCCAGCTTCCCAATTTTCATGAGAACAGGCCTGTAGCTGCAGGCGTGTAGCCCTTTCTTCAAAGATCCTTCATATTTGCCTGCAACCTTTTGCAAATAGTGCTCGGCAGCGTCAATGCGATCCTGCGCATCTTTGGAGGATCCTTCTGCTTGATAGAGATCTCCTACATTCTTGATGAAGACATCTAGCATTCTCTCATCAGCAGTGGACAGCGTAACAGGAAGAACCCTCTCAAAAAAGCCAAGAACCATCTCTTGTGCTTGAGAAATATCTGCTATAGTACGCCCTAACTTGCCTATTGACATATTACACCCCGGCTCCAATCAGATCGCCGGCCAGATGAGTAATGGATCTGCCTTGCAGACTTTGATCTTCTCTTGCAGCCCGTTGCATCGATCTAATGAGCCTTGGCAGAGTCTTGCTGAAGTTAAGAACAGGCGTCTGCAACTTCACCGGCCCCGACTGTGCTATCATCTCTGCAAAGACTTTTTGAAAGTTCTTTTTACTTATGGACTCACGCGCCAGCCCGTTTTTAGCGTAGAAGTCTAGGTTGACCTTTTCCCATGGCATCTGCTGCGCATAGCCAAGGAATTTGAGCATCCTGCTAAATAGCGTAACGCAGAAATGAGCAAACCCTCCGGAGAAGAGCGTTGGAGGGATCTTGTCCACAATAAGCCTAGTCCCACATTTTGCCGCTTCAAAAGAAGTAAGGCCTCCAGCCTTCCCTATGATACATCCGCCAAGGCTTGCCATACGCATGAGCTCTTCCATCTTATCTGGAAGAACGTTGGGTCTGACATCCATAGAAATATTTGTTCTAGGTACCACATTCGTTTTCAAGTCATTAAGGTAATCCAGACAAGATCGATCTTTTTCATTCCCACACAAAACAATGACATGAAAGGGAATTTCTTCCTTTCTCTTCCCTTTATACATCTCTGCCAAAAATCTCGGATAAGGAGATATTGATCCATTGCCCCCACTGGATATAATCACCACTTTCTTATCTCTTGGGATCTTCCACTTATCTTTGAGAGCTAAAATCTCTTCCTCCGTGCGACTCTTGTCATAGAGTCTATTCGTAGGAGGGCCTAGAACGGTCAGCTGCTCCGCTGTAACTACTTTTCCTCGGACCTTATCCATCTGCTCTTTTTCATCAAAAGCTGCTGCCATCCTAAAGTGAGGATATGTCGGCGGCGTATCTCTGGATGTTATGGATATGTCCACGTCTGTACAAATATGGGTAAGGGGAATGTTTAGCATTTGGGCCACGGCGATCAGAGGTTCATTCTGCCTGCTATAGGTAGAAAT
>JAHFTP010000131.1 GCA_023265495.1 Chlamydiota bacterium | reverse complement strand
CTTTTCAGCCATCTGAGTTTGTGAAATTCATCATTCCTATGTTTTATATACATAGGGTCCACTCGCAAGATAAGCCTTTTACCTTTCTCTCTTTTATCAAGCTCATTGGAGTGATCAGCATCCCTCTTGGCCTTATTTTAGTCGAGCCGGACAATGGCACTGTGGCCATTGTCTTAAGCGCGCTTATGGCGTTATTTGTCTTAACGAGGCTCAGGTGGGTATACTGGGTGCTCCCACTATCTGTCCTTCTTATCGGAGGGGCTGCCGTCGCCTCGCAGATGAGCCATGTGCCTGATAGGATCCGCATTTATTTGCATCCTGAACTCGACCTGCAAGGGAAGGGGCATCAACCTTATCAAGCAAAGATTGCTGCAGGTTCAGGAAAGGCTTTAGGAAAAGGTTTTGGAGAGAGCCTGCAAAAGATGAACTACCTTCCGGAGGCTAGAAGCGATTATATCGCAGCGATCTATGCAGAAGAGTTTGGTTTTGTTGGCATGCTTGTATTGATTTTGCTCTATGTGATCGTCGGTTTTGTCGGATATTCGATTGCTATGGCTTGTCCGGATAAAGAGGGATTTTATTTAGTTTCCATTTTTGTATTTCTTCTTTGTTTCCAAGCATTTTTAAATTTAGGCGTCGTCTCGGGGCTGCTGCCGAGCAAAGGGACCAATTTGCCTTTATTTAGTCAGGGAGGATCTTCTCTTTTAGTGAATTTTATGGCAATTAGCGTGATACTCAACGTCAATAAGAGAAAGGAAAAAATGCATGAGTGGGAAAAAGCGTAAAGTCCTCATTGCTGCTGGAGGGACTGGTGGACATATGTTCCCAGCACAAGCATTGGCCAAACAACTGCTCTCTCTAAAAGAGGATATAGAAGTGGTCTTTGCAGGGGCCGGACTCAAGACGAATCGTTATTTTTGCAAAGAAAGCTTCTCATTTAGACAGGTGTCCTCTGCTACGTTCTTTCACGGGGGAGGGCTGGCCCTCTTCAGTTCGTTATTCCACCTGGGCAAAGGGGTGAAAGAGTCTTTGCATATTGTCAGGGAGCTGCAGCCGGATATTGTAGTGGGCTTTGGTAGTTTTCACTCTTTTCCCATTCTTGCGGCCTCTCTGATCAGTCGTATTCCTTTAGTTCTTTTTGAATCCAACTCCGTTCCGGGGAAGGTCAACCGTCTTTTTTCTAGATGGGCGCAGTTTTCTGCTGTGCAGTTTCCTATAGCGATAGATAGGCTAAAAGGTCAGCCCATAGAGGTAGGCATGCCTTTTGCTGATACGCATGAGGGAAATACAATCAGTAAAGAAGAAGCAAGGGCACATTTTTCCCTGGAAAAAGATCGATTCACCATCTTAGTTTTCGGTGGATCTCAGGGCTCTTCTTCCATTAATCGCACCTTCTGTGAGTCCATTCAGAATCTCTCTTACTGGCACGGTAAGATACAAGTGATCCACATTACCGGCACAGAAGAATCTGCCGAGCACTTGAAGCGCTTTTACTTGTCGGAAGGGGTTCCTGCCTGCGTAAAGGCCTTTGAACACCATATGCACTTAGCTTGGAGAGCGGCAGACCTCGTCGTCTGCAGGGCGGGTGCTGCAACGCTTGCAGAGCTTCTAGAATTTGAGGTTCCGGGGATTTTAATCCCTTTTCCCAGAGCATCTGATGACCACCAAAGAAAAAATGCTGTTTTCATGCAAGAGCATATAGGCTGTGTAAAATACTTCACCGAGGATCAGTTGCATGGAGATCAGTTTAGACAAGCCCTCGGTGAATTGATCGATAGTTCCAACAATAAAGTAGAGGATATGAAAAAATCGATCCAACAATTTAAAATGGGAAAACAGAAAAGTGACCTTTGCCATTTAGTTTGCGCAGTACTTCGGGGGCTACCTGCATGAACAAAGATTGTTATCATTTCATCGGTATTGGCGGGATCGGGATGAGTGGCCTTGCTAAAATTTTGTTAGAGCAAGGAGTGTCCGTGCACGGCAGCGATCTCCAGTCTTCAGCAATGGTTCAGCAGCTCATCAGACAAGGGGCAAAGATCTCTTTGGGTCATGACAAGGAAAATATCTCCTTAGCTACAAAGATTGTCTATAGTACAGACATTGCGGAGACTAACCCCGAATACAGCGCAGCTGTTGATGCAAAAGTTCCCGTGCTGCATCGCTCTGACCTTCTTTGGGAGATCATGAGCAAGTATTTACCCCTTCTTGTTACAGGCACCCATGGCAAGACCACTACGTCTTCTCTGCTCACCCATGTCCTTTGTTCTGTGGGAAAAGATCCTGCTTTTGCTGTCGGCGGAGTTGTCCATAGCATGCAGACCAACGCCAAAGATGGCAAAGGAGAGTATTTTGTTGCAGAAGCAGATGAGAGTGACGGCTCTTTCCTCAAATACCATGGACATGGGGCTATCATCACTAACATTGACTTGGATCATTTAAACTACTGGAAAACGGAGGAAACACTCATTGCCGGATTTTTTCAGTTTGCGTCGCATATATTTTCTCCTCATTTATTTTGGTGTGCGGACGATGCAAGGCTTGCAGCTCTCCACCTGCCCGGCGTGAGTTATGGATACAGCCCCACAGCTGATGTACGCATCACATCCTCCAGACAAGAAGGATGGCGATTATTTTTTTCCCTGCAATGGAAAGAATCTACCTATAACGACATCTGCATCCCTCTGATCGGAGCGCATAACGTCCTAAATGGCGCAGCAGTCTTTGCCCTCTGTATCCAACTTGGGTTAGAGGAGCAGAAGGTGAGGGAGGCGCTACGTACTTTTCAAGGAGTGGGAAGAAGAGCTGAGAAAAAAGGGGAAATGAGGGGGGTTGCTTTCTATGACGACTATGGCCATCACCCCACGGAAATCGATACCACGCTAAAAGCGATGAAAGAGGCTGCTGGACAAAGTCGACTTGTAGCAGTTTTTCAGCCTCACAGATATACCAGGACAAGGGATTGCCTGGCTACATTTCCTGGCTGTTTTTCTCATGCTGACGTACTCATTCTCACAGATATCTACTCTGCAGGAGAAAAACCTGTGGAAGGTGTCAGAGGAGATGTGCTTTTTGAAGAGGTGAAGAAACAGTTCTCTAAGGAGATTCATTTCCTATCCAGAGAGCATCTCGCTTCCTTTGTAGGCTCTTTCTTGCAAGAAGGAGATGTCTGCATCACTATAGGTGCCGGAGATGTGACTAAAATAGGCCCTCAGGTAATAGAGCAATGGAAAACCAACTAAAAGACACGAAAAAACTCTCCTTTGTTCAAGCGATGGCTTGGATTGTAGGATCCTCTTTTTTAGTCAGCGTGTGCTGTCATCATTTGTTCCATCATGTTGTATTTCCCCCTCCTAGCAAAAGAGCGCATCATCCAGAAACGATACAAAGCATTATACAAACAAGCGTGCAAAAAGAGGCGCTTAAATCAGAATACCTTTTAGAACTCATGCGTCTATCTAGGAACTATCCGCTGCTGAGCAAGGCATTTGACCCCAAGGTAGCTGAGTATCTCTTATTGCAGTCTCCTTTGATACAAGAGGCCCATGTCAAGATGCTCGGTCCCAGTAGTGTCTACGTCGACTATACGGTAAGACAACCTATTGCCTGGCTATCCGACTATGAGAACATTGCTATGGATAAAGAAGGCTTTATCTTTCCTGTGTATCCTTTTTTCTCCCCGAAAAACTTGCCAGAAATCATTATGGGGCTCCCTGCATTTGCTACAAGAGCCTCCTTGCCACAGCTTCCGCTTGCTACATGGAATAGGCCTCTGCAGGGAAAGGCAGTAGATCTTGCTCTTGAGATCTTACAAGTGGTGCAGCCCTACACAAAAGAGTTGTTTTTCTTGCGTAGGATCGACGTATCCAAAGCCTTTGAAAATAGCTACGGGAAAAGAGAAATACTTCTTATCTTAGATAATGCATATACAAAAAAAAATGATCTGCAAGTGATCTTTCCTCACATAGTGCGGCTGAGCACACAAAACTACTTGCAGGAACTGGGAAACTATCTAGCTCTCAGAGCGCAGCTCTTAGAGCAGACCGCTAAGGATTTGCAAGTGGAAGAGGGGGTTTCTTCTCCTTACCGCGTCAAAGCAAAAATCATTGATCTTCGTTTAGAGCAGCTAGGGTTTGTTTCAGATGGCAGGTAGCAGAGAAACCTCTTTTATTCAGATACAATGGACTTGCGCTAGCATAGAAGAAGCAAAGAAAATCTGCTTCCCCCTGGTGGAGCAGAGAAAGGTGGCTTGCGTCAGTATCTTCCCTCAGATAGAGTCGATCTATGTTTGGGAAGGAAAAGTTGTTGCCTCCACTGAGGTAAAGGTCTTTTTAAAGACAACAAAAGAGCGTTTTGCGCAGATACAATCCTATATCCTAGACCATTGTAGTTACCGGGTCCCTGAAATACTCGTTTTTCCTATTTTGGATGGGAATCCTTCCTACTTGCAGTGGATGGCAGAGGCTACAACAGAGCAGACGTGAGCATCTTAGCCATCACGACTTTGTCGCTTCAAAAAGGCCTTCTCTCTCACGTATGCTCAAAGGGAAGCCATCTTTTCATGGCATTATCTAAAGCGGCTTCTGGATCTTTCTCTTGAAAGGGCGACTCAATGAGCTGTGCTATGCTTTGCGCAATAGCGTGAGCGTTCATGTCGAGTAGCTCTGGTGTGATGTGATCCAGAAGCTCGTATAACTTCTTTCTGCAAGCGGCTTTTTTATCTTCAGAGAGCTTTTCAATGGTATCGATGCAATACCGATATTCATATTCTGTTGTAAGGGCCACAAGCCTCGCTTTCGGGTTTGCTTCTTCTAGCGTGTGGAGGATTCTTAGCAAGGTTTCTAGAATTTGCTCAGACCTGATGGATCCGTTAAATAGCTTTTCTTTCATTTGACTTAAGAGAGAAATCGCTTTTTGCTCTTCGACCTCTTTTAGATAGTGCCCTCCCGACAGGGAGACTTTGGCTATGTGTAAGATCTGTGATAGGACTTTGAAAGCCTTGGCATGGCTAAAGGGGTTAGTGTCCCAGGCGAGGTACCAGGCATAAAAAGCCAGCGCATTTTCGAAGAGTTTTTTTCCAATATGTTCATGGGGATGAGAAGAGCATCCCTGAATGGGGGATAGAGGAGCTTCAAATAGCGAATCAAGACCTTCATAGTCTAAAGAC
>JAHFTP010000130.1 GCA_023265495.1 Chlamydiota bacterium | reverse complement strand
ACGGATATGTGGAGGAAAACAGCCTAAATAAACTCCATAGCGCTCTTGCTGCGTATAGTAGCCAAAAGCAGATCCACTTCCCTTTGATGTTGGACTTATTTGCCCCTTTCACCAAAAGAGTTTTGCAAACTATGCAAACCATCCCTTTTGGAAAAACATTTAGCTATAAGACGTTAGCAGAAAAAAGTGGAAGTGCCAAAGCCTGCAGAGCCGCAGGCAATGTTTGCCGAGGCAATCCTTTCCCCCTCTTTATCCCCTGCCATAGGGTCATCGCTTCCAATGGAAGCCTAGGTGGTTTTGCCTACGGGCCCGATCTAAAAATAGCTCTCCTATCTTTTGAAGGAGCTCATTTAGGCGATTCATTATTAGGACTTAAGAAAGGCTCTTCTCTAATAAATGTCTCTTGAACGGAAGGGTCTCCTGCAATGTCTTTATCGGCCGGAGCCATCCACTCTTTGGCCTCTTCTTCCTCTTTTATCTTCACCATCCTGTCAATATCATCCGGTTTTTCACTTTCACTACACCCGGACAATACGAGGGTAGACATATATAGGCCCCAAACCATTTTTCTCATAAGCTGTTCCTTTACAAGTAGCTACTTTTGGCCCATTCTATTTTCTTTTTCTTTTTTTGCAAAAATAATTCCCTTTGGCACGAAGCTTGCATCCTATATAAGTACCAAATAGGAGAAATGTCATGGAACAAAACAAATTGCTAAGAAAGATATCAGAACTAGAATCTCTCAATGATCAACTCGTTGCGGAGCTCAAATTCCTAGATGCACTACTGCGAAAGGTGGGATTCGAAGAAGGGCTGATTACCTTGAAGATCGCAGCACAAGAACTGATAGACAAAGACTCGCTCGACACCCAAGAATAGAAATTAGCCATCTAACAGCTCCAGCAGATCATCTACGGTGATGCTGACAAGCTCCTCTCCGAATTCCAGCATGTGGTCTGCAAGCGAAGACTTGTAAGCCTTTAATTTTAAGATCTTTTCCTCAATCGACTCTACTGTAATATAGCGTTTTGCAACCACGGTAGATTTCCTTCCCACCCTATGCGCCCGGTCGATCGCTTGCCTTTCCGTTGCCTCGTTCCACCAGGGGTCATAGAGAAAGACATAATCCGCTGCTGTAAGGTTGAGTCCAACGCCGCCTGCCTTCAAACTAAGCAGGAAAAGGGAAATTTTAGGGTCCTCTTGAAAAGCCTGTACGATCTTTTCCCTATTTTGTGTGGAGCCATCCAAATAGACATATTGATAGCCTCTGATCTCCACTTCTTTTCTTATCAAAGAGAGCATCTGAGTGAACTGGCTGTAGATAAGAACCTTTTTCCCCTCCGCTACCACTTCTTCTATGTCGGAAAAAAGACATTCGCATTTAGCACTGCCTGCAAAGAGATCCTCTGTAAATGAGGGCATGGCTAAAACGGGATGACAACACAGTTGTCTGAGCCTGAGGATAACTTCTAGTATATCTATCTTGCGAAGAGACTCTCCCTGCTGCTGTTTTTTCCTCAGATGGAGTCTCTCTCTACTTAAAAACTCCTCGTAGACACGTCTTTGGCTCTCTGTCATCTCCACCCATACCGTTTGCTCCACCTTTTCCGGGAGGTCGAGCTGCACCTCCGCCTTCGTTCTTCTCAAGAAAAAAGGCTTCATTTTTTTCTTTATCTGCCTAAGATGCCTTTCATCGGAGGTTGCTGCTGCTATCTTGGCTGTAAAGTCAGTCCGCTCGCCCAAGAGCTGCGGCTCTAAAAAATGGAATAAAGACCACAAATCATCCCCTCTATTTTCAATAGGTGTTCCCGTTATGCAAAGACGCATATGCGCTTTGAGCGCATAGACAACCTGCGCTATTTGGCTCTCCGGATTTTTTACCACCTGTGCCTCATCGAGGATCACACAAGAAAAACACTGTTTTTGAAAAAGGTCTCTATCTATTCGTAAATAAGCATAGGAGGTGATGATACATTTTTTCGTTGCAAGCGCCTCTACATCTGTAAGACGATCCTTGCCCCCATGCACATAGATAGAAAGGGAAGGAAGGAATTTCTCACACTCCCTCACCCAGTTAAATACAAGAGACGTCGGCACAACGATACATATAGGAGAAGAAGACTCCAGCCTAGATAAAAAAGCGAGGACCTGTACAGTTTTTCCAAGGCCCATCTCATCAGAGAGAAGACCTGAAAACCCCGATGCATAAAGAGAAAAAAGCCATTCAGCTCCCTTTTGCTGATAGGGATATAGTATCCCCTGAAAATAAGGAGATGGTTCATATGTGACAGAAGCTGTCTTTGCCCCAATGCGGGCTAGAAGGCTTTGCATGGGAGAAGAGACCTCCCACTCCTTAGAAAATGTCATTCCATCGAGAAGACCTACTTGTTTTTTCGCAATAAAGACCCCTTCATCATCCTCTTCTGCATAGGCAAATTCTCCTAGGCTCTCTTTGAGTTTATCTTCTTCGAGTAGCCCTACAGTGTGAGGGTTGATCTCTATAAAGCGATCTCTCCTTGTAAATGCCCCTACAACATTTTGCACATCCGTTTCATGGTCCTCATAACGCACCGTCCCTTTAGCTAGGATTTTCTCCTCTTTCATCTCCAAGCTCATCTGCATACCCAAGTGTCTGACAATCCTCCTGCCCCGGTAGTCAAAAATCTTCCACCCGATTTCCAGTAGAAAAGAAAGGGATTTCGCTACCTTGTCTAAAGGAGCATAGTAATGGGATGTGTCCATAGGTTTCCGTATATAGCTGGTCTCTAAAAGATCCTTTTCCCACCCCCTTTCCAGCTCTATCCGTCTCCAGCTGGGAGCGGTCTGGTCGTGAAACGCTATTTTCCCCTTTCCCTGGTAGTCCATCCAAAGATCCGCAAAGCCTCCATACCGATCTTTGAGCATGAGATAAGGCCATGGTTCTACCGCTTGCGGCAGAAGCTCTGTAGAAGAGCTCTTGCAAATAGTGATCTCCTCTTCATACCTCTCTAGGAATTTTTCTTTGCTCCTACCCTCTAAGATCTCTTCCTTGGGATATACTCTTTGCAGCAGCTTTTCATCGACCTCGCCATCAAAGGCATAAATCATCCTGTCTCTCACACACCAGGCCTTATGCCCAAAAAATACAAAATCTAATTGAGAAATGGGGTCTTTTTTCCCGTCGATCTCTGTCATACCTTTGACTGCAAGACGATCTCCCTCTACTTCTTGTGCTATTATGTCTACTTTCACCGAAGAAAAGGGGAAATACAGCAAGCTCTTGCCCTTCCACAACAGTTTTTTTGTAAGGGAGAAAAGCTTTGTCGCTTCAAAAGCCTGTTTTTCTGAGATGCGCAAACGATTGACCCCTTGCGTCTTTGCCTGGCTACTTGCTAGGGGAACGCCAAGAGAGGAAAAATGGGCCTTGAGACCAAAGGAAATAGCCTCTTTTTCTTCCGGTGTTGCCTTACCAAAGCTATCCGGATAGAGAATCTTTTTTGGGTGTAAACGATCCTCCACTTCGATAATAAGAAAAGACACACCTTCTCGCATCTCCTGATCTAAAGTAAAAATCCAATCAGACATTTATTCTTCTACTCGTTATAATGCACGCCATGACTAATAAACTAAAAATTTGGGAAGAAAAAGAGCTCAGCTGGGACCAGAGCGCTGCTAAGGCATGCCTTGCTCGCCCTATTCGCTCCTTAAAACAGCTTCCTCAAATGCCGGGCATCACAACTGACACCGCCCGTTTCCTGAAAATAAAAGCTCTTTATTACCTCATTAAGCAAGATACTAAAAAGATCTTTGCTAGATACTTTTTTAAACGCCCTATAAAATACAGCCTCGCTCTAATAAAATCCTACTGCAAAAAAGAAAGCTACATAAGAGAGGAAGACTTCTTTTTTTATGGAATACAAAATGAAGAGGAATTCAAAAATCTATTACTCAGACAAGACACTCTATTCCTTATGGGCTTTTCCTACTGCCATAAGCCGTTTGAATGCCCTTCTGGAAGGTTTTCTGCAGAGTGCATCCACGATACTAATCATAGCGTCTGCCAGCAATGTTTTATCGGCAAAGCTGCCAACCTATCACCAAAAGAGCACTGCACCTTGCTATTCATCCCCACTATCCATTACATCGGCGAAAAAGTCTTTGAAGCCGTACATGCACATCCCGATAAGCAAGTCGTTTTTCTCATTACAGCTTGCGAGATGACATTAAAAATGTTTAGCGACTGGGGAAATATGGTAGGGGCCAAAGGCATCGGTGTAAGACTGGATGGCAGAATATGTAACACCATGCAAGCATTTACCCTGTCAGAAGAAGGGGTTAAACCCGGCCTCACAGTCCTGTTAGACCCCACAAAGAAAAAAATCTTGGATCTACTCAAGTTTGTCCACATGGAAAAAGCCTACTAAGCTTCATAGTGGTGAGCGCGGCGAAAAGGCTTGGGATGCTCCGTTTTTTGATAGGGTCGCAGCCTCTTAGCCTCCATACACCCACTCTTACAACAGCCCTTCCACTCGTCTGCACAAGAAGGACAGCAAGTAAACAGCTCGTTACAGTCCATGTTGGCACAGTTGTGATAGACATCAGAGGGTGTGCCACAATGTAAGCATGCGCTAATCACATCTTCTTTGCCTTCCTCCTCACAGAGTGGCACAGCGAGCCTATCATCAAAAACAAAGAGCTTGCCCCTCCAATGATCGCTGCCTTCTTCTAGTCCATACTTAATAATCCCACCATCGAGCTGATAGACCTGGCAAAATCCCTCCTTTTTCATCAGAACGGAGTAGAGCTCACACCGTATCCCCCCCGTGCAATACATCATCACTTTGGTCTTTTCCGGGTCGTATTGTTCTCTGAGCTTCTTCGCATAGGTAGGGAATTGACGGAATGTCTCGAGTGTCGGCTTTTCCGCCCCCTCAAAATGGCCTATCTTCCACTCATAATCATTTCTTACATCTATGAGGAGGGTATTCTCATCTTTTTCTTCTATCATCTTTTTCCATTGCTGCGCGGGAACATGCTCTCCGCCTTCTGCCGGGTCTGCATAGAAATCTAAGGCAACAAGCTGCTGCTTTGCCTTCACAGTAGCTCTAGGAAACACATGCTCATGGTAGTGATGAATCTTAAACTCCATTGAGCTAAATCTAGGATCTTGTCTCATCCACTCCATATACTCTTT
>JAHFTP010000129.1:2288-5239 GCA_023265495.1 Chlamydiota bacterium | reverse complement strand
GAAGCTATACAAAAACAAAATACTTGCGGCAACCCATAAACACAGAGATTCCTGTATTTTTTTGGTTGCCAACTAATCTTTTTTTGCGAAGATAAGATCTATTAGCAAAAAAATGGTAAGCAACCTATTTAGCAAAAAAAATGCAGATCGCAGCCCTACGAACAAATTGTCAATCACCCGCTATCTTGAAAACTGCAAAGTTTTCTCGTTGTTCTATTTATAAAAACACTTACATTCACTTTTTAAAAGGAAGAACACCCCATGGATGCTGTATTTCTTTCTAGGATGCAATTTGCACTCACTAGCATGTTCCACTACATCTATCCCCCCTTAAGCATAGGGCTGGGGCTCATGTTAGTGATCATCGAAGGGATCTATATAAAAACAAAACTTCCCCTCTACAAAGAGATGGCCAAATTCTGGGCAGGAGTCTTTTCCCTCACGTTTGCGCTGGGAGTAGCCACAGGCCTTGTACAAGTCTTTGGCTTCGGCACGAACTGGGCTTCTTATTCTCGTTTTGTAGGAGATGTATTTGGCAGCGCCCTTGGGGCAGAAGGGATCTTTGCCTTCTTTTTAGAGTCAGGCTTTTTGGGTCTGATGCTTTTTGGCTGGAATAGGGTCAGCGCCAAAATGCACTACTTCGCTACTTGCATGGTGGCACTAGGAGCCCATTTTAGCGCCATATGGATTGTTGCAGCAAACTCCTGGATGCAGACACCTGCTGGATACAAGGTGGTAGGAGAAGGAGCTAATGCAAAAGCTGTCGTTACAGACTTTTGGCAGATGGTCTTCAACCCCTCTTTTACCGATAGAATTACCCACGTAGTGTTGGGATGTTGGCTCTCCGGCATCTTTTTGGTCCTGAGCGTAAGCGCCTACTACTACTTAAAACAAAAACATCTCCCCTTTGCTAGAGCTTGCATGAAGATAGGACTCATCGTCGCCTCTTTAGTCCTTATCTTACAGCTTATCTCCGCCGACGACACGTCAAGAGGTGTTGCAGAAAACCAACCGGCGAAGCTCGCTGCCATGGAAGGAGTCTATAAAACACAGCCGCATGCCCCCATTTCCGCCATTGGCTGGGTAGATAAAGAAAATCAGACTGTGCATGGCATCAAAATCCCCTCTTTGCTGAGTTTCTTAATCTATCGCGATGCCGGCGCTGTAGTCACCGGGTTGGATCAGATCCCTCAAGACGAATGGCCCAATGTACAAATAGTCTTCCAAAGCTTTCACGTCATGATTTACATGTGGACATTCATGGCGCTCGTTACCATAGCCGGCATTTACTTTTGGCGGAGAAAAAAACTAGACAAGGCCAAGTGGACCTTAAGAGCTCTTATTCTCTCCGTTGTCTTTCCCCTCATAGCCAACCAAGTAGGTTGGCTCACAGCAGAGGCCGGAAGACAGCCCTGGGTAGTTTACAAACTGATGAGAACAGTCGACGGCGCATCTAAATCTGTTGTCGCTGCGCAAGTAGCTTGGTCTATCACGATGCTGACCCTCATTTATCTCCTGCTCCTCGTTTTATTTTTATACCTACTAGACCGCAAAATCAAAAATGGCCCGGGACAAGATCAGACCTATGGACCGGAGGCTGCAGAAATATATCGTAACATCCCTTCCACACATCCAAAGGAGTAACCCATGTCCCCTCTCTCTCTAGAAGTTCTGTGGTATTTGGTTATCATTACAGCACTTATTTTTTACGCCGTATTAGACGGTTTTGATCTCGGAGTCGGCTGCCTCCATCTCTTTGCTAGAGATGATAAAGAAAGGCGCATCTTCCTAAACTCCATCGGCCCCGTCTGGGATGGGAATGAGGTATGGCTTGTTATCGTAGGAGGAGCCCTCTTTGCCGGCTTTCCAGAAGTGTTTGCCACGACCCTATCTTCTTTCTATGACTTTGTCATGCTCCTCCTATTTGGGCTGATCTTCCGCGCCGTATCCATAGAGTTCCGCAGTAAACACCCCTCCATCAGATGGAGAAAAAACTGGGATGTCGCCTTCAGCCTTGCCAGCATAGTCATTGCCTTCGGCGTGGGACTCGTCCTCGGCAACATCGTCTATGGAATTCCCCTAGGAGAAAATAAAGAATTTGTCGGACATTTTTGGGACTTTTTACACCCCTACCCCATCCTCTTTGGACTTACTACTGTGGCTCTTTTTGTTATGCATGGATCGATCTACCTTGTCATGAAAACGGAAGGATCTCTTCACAAGTACCTCAGAACGTGGGTAAAAAGGAGCATTGCGGCTTTCATCAGCTGCTATGTAGCACTTACTGCAGCCACCTTTCTTCTAACGCCACATATGACGGAGCGCATGAGACAGATACCCCTATTGTTCATCATCCCCCTTGCTGCTTTGCTAGCCATCCTCAACATCCCAAGACTTATCCATAAACAAAAAGATGGCTGGGCCTTTATTTTTTCTTGCTTGAGTATACTGTTGCTCCTTTCTTTATTTGGCATCGGCAGCTTCCCTACGATGGTACGCTCCAGCATCAACCCAGCAGAATACAGCCTTACGATCTCCAATTCTGCTTCATCGCCTCTTACCTTAAAAGTATTAATGATCATCGTTATCATAGGTGTCCCCCTAGTGCTCGCCTATGGAACCTATATCTATCGTATCTTCAGAGGCAAGGTAACACTAGATGCAAATAGCTACTAACATGCTCAAAAAAAAGAAAAAAGTGTTAGCCGTTAAAACATAGCTGCGTACAGAAAAAACATGCCACAAGCTGTAAGCCCACCCCTCACTATTTCTACAAGCGCTTAATTTACAGCTTGTTAAGCATATTAACCCGCTACTTTTCATGCAATTGCGCATAAATCTAACACTATAGAAATTGAATATTGATATATTTCACTATCACAAATAGCCAGAATATGATATATTCCACTATATCAATAACAGAAAGCAGGAAGGGCTATGGTAGAGGAAAT
>JAHFTP010000129.1:0-2278 GCA_023265495.1 Chlamydiota bacterium | reverse complement strand
CTCTCTATGACTGGAATCCATGGATAGAGGGAAAATTCCCTACGGAACTGGCGGGCTTTCCACGATCTTATTTGCTGGAGGACTACCTCCAGATACCTAAAATCAAAATACTGGAAGGAGCGAGAAGAGTGGGGAAAAGCACTCTGCTTTACCAAATCATTAGGAAAATATTAAAGCAAAAAAAGAACGTCCTTTATGTCAATTTTGAAGATGAAATTCTCAAAAAATACACCTTAAATGAGATTATTCTGGCTTATAGTACAGTGGGTTCTTTGGAGAACATTTTCATAGATGAAATCCAAAATTGTAAGGAATGGGTGCCTTTTATTAGAAAGGTATATGATCGAAAAGAAATCCCGCAGATTTGGATTAGCGGTTCAAACTCGTCTTTTATTAAGATAGAATTCGCAACGCTTTTGACAGGAAGAAATATCACTATAAAAGTTCATCCCTTATCCTTTAAAGAATATTTACATTTTAGATCCGTTAAGGGCATAAAAAAACCTATTTCCTCTAAAAAACAAATTGAAATAAAAAAACATTTTATTCAATACCTTGAGATGGGTGCCTTCCCCGCAGTTATTCTAAGGCCGGTTCTGCAAAAAGAATTACTCATTAGTTATTTTGAGGATTTCATCTACAAAGATATTGCCTCCAGACATGATGTAAACACTCTAAAAATAAAAGAGCTGGGCATCTATTTGGCAAGTAACAGTGCTAAATTATTTAGCTACAGAGGCTGTGCAACTGCTCTCGGGGTCCATCCAAAAACAGTTATGGACTATTGTTCTTATTTTTATGAAATTTTCCTTTTTAGCGAGCTCTACAAATTTGATTTTTCTTTAAAAAATCAGATCGGTAGCGAAAAGAAAATCTATATAGCAGATACAGGCATGGCAAACGCCATATCCTTTCGATTCTCTGAAGATCGGGGAAGAATTTTAGAGAACATTGTTTTTAATGAACTAAAAAGACAAGAAAAAGAGATCTATTTTCATAAACAAAAACAAGAATGCGACTTTCTTATCAAAGAAGATTTAAAAATTTCTCAGGCAATACAGGTTTCAAAAACCTTGCAGGATCCCGAAGTAAAAAAAAGAGAGGTTAGAGGCCTTCTGGAAGCGATGCATATTCATAACCTGCATCAAGGGTTAATACTCACCATGGATGAAGAAGGATTAGAAAAAATACAGACTGAAGAAAAACAGCTACAGATTACTATCCTTCCAATCTGGAAATGGCTTCTTTTATACTAACTGAAGATCTGTTGAACGAGCAATCCTATCCACGCAGAATCTTTTCTCCTCATGGAATTCGATTTTTTGGGTTCTGTGAGGTGTTTTATCTAAAAACCACCTTATAATAAAATTTTATTTATAATAAGCTCGTTATATGGGTCAATATTTACTATTATAATTCCGACAAATATTAATTTCATCTTGTTGTTTTAATTGATTTTAATACGCAATTAATAGACAATAACTGACATTTAAACAAGAGCGAGGTTTTATGCATCCAATTTACAAAATCGATACTTATTTAAATACTATTTACGAGAAGATGCAAGTAGTTGGCCGATTTTTTTGCGAACGCATAACAAACATTTTTAAAACGGTTGTCTGTATGAATTCCAGTAAAGGAAAGGGCGTCACCGTAAAGGAAAAGCCACTTACCGGCAGGGTAGCACTTCTATCGCCTAATGTAGTAGAAACAGATTTCAAGGGTAGAAACAAAAAAATGGAAGCAATGCGCCGATCGCTGGAAGCGTGGGTTAATGAACCGGGGTTGAGTGAGGCCGAAGCAGCCGGACGCCTTTATGTACAGCATCATATGCTCTTAATCCCGGAAACGGCACGAAGATTTGGAAAGATTTCCACGACGCCTAACCATATTGTATTTCTCAATTTTCATAAGTGCAACCTCTCCTCCCTTCCTGTCGCACTTCTTGCATTTACTGAGCATCCGATCGTTCTTAATATTAGTGGGAATGCAAACTTAAGACAACTGCCACCATGGATCCACGACCTCAATCTGATTGCAGTCAATGCAGAAGGCACCTCCCTTTCCTCGACCTATCCTTCTTTCCCTGCGCAAAGATCTGAGATCATTCAACGATATCCGGCAGCCCGTCGATATCCTCCATTGAGCGGATGCGACACCACGATTTTTGATCGAAGACTTGGTCGTATGAGATCAGAGCACGCAAATATTGACCCAAAAAAAAATGATCTGTTCTCGGATAAGGATATTATTGCAGTGCACCAGGTGATCAGGACAA
>JAHFTP010000128.1 GCA_023265495.1 Chlamydiota bacterium | reverse complement strand
GTGATTTTGCATGAAATGCTCCTGCAGGAGAAATGTGATCTGTGGTGACGGAGTCTCCAAAAAGGGCAAGCGCGCGCATCCCTTTCATCTCTGTCATTTTGGGCAGAGCCTGTGAAAACCCGTCAAAATAAGGAGGCTTTTGGATGTAGGTGCTTTTTTTCTCCCAATGGTATTGAGAGCTTTTCCGGATAGTGACCTTATTCCATTCGGTAGCATCTTGTAGTATGGAAGAGTATCTACTTTGGAACATTTCAGGGCGGATACATGCAGAGATGGTGTGCTGTATTTCTTCTTCCGTGGGCCATACATCTTTTAAGAATACTGGTTGTCCGGATGTGCTTATGCCTATAGGTTCTTTGTCCATGTCTATATCCACCCTTCCAGCCAAAGCAAAGGCTACGACAAGAGGAGGTGACATTAAAAAGTTGGCTTTGACATCGCTATGGATGCGTGCTTCAAAATTTCGATTTCCTGAAAGCACACTTGCGGTGATGAGGTCATAGGTTTTGATAGATTTTTCTATTTTTTCATCTAAGGGTCCACTGTTGCCTATGCACGTAGTACACCCATAGGCAACGAGCTGGAATCCGAGCTTGTCCAGATACTTTTGCAGGTCGGCTTTTTGCAGGTAGTCGGTTACAACTCTTGATCCGGGGGCTAGACTCGTCTTGATAAGAGAATTGACTTGCAGTCCTTTTTCTACTGCTTTTTTTGCAAGGAGCGCCGCTCCGATCATCACTGCAGGGTTGCTTGTATTCGTGCAGCTTGTGATCGCTGCAATCACAATGGATCCATGCTTTAAAATGATGTCGCAAGGATGAGACTGATATCCCGGAGTAGCCTCTGCGTGGATGAAGGGTCTGTTCGTAACCATTTCTGATTCACTCCATCTGGGTTCTTTGAGATCTTCTTCATAGACCTCCTTACCTCCCATATCATGCTCTTTATTTAAAGAAAAAAAGCCTTCAGAATGTACTCCTACCTGTACATGGAGTTTATTCTCTGTGATGCCGTAGCCACCTTCTTTTACAGGAGCCGCTAGGAGCTTAGTAAAAGTGGGTTTCACTAGGGATAGGTCGATACGGTCTTGAGGCCTTTTTGGTCCGGCCACACAGGGATTTATGCTGCTGAGGTCGAGTTCCACGACTTTGGTGTAGTCGATCTCTCCACTTCCTGGAATGCCAAACATTTTCTGTGAGGAAAGATATTCTTTAATTTGTTCTGTTTCTTGCTTAGTTTTTCCTCTCATTTGCAAGTAGTCCAAGGTTTTTTCATCGACTGGGAAAAAACCGACCGTAGCTCCATATTCCGGCGCCATATTTCCAATTGTCGCTCTGTCGGCAACGGTAAGGCGTCTTGCTCCCTCTCCAAAGAACTCGACGAACTTGCCTACGACTTTTTCTTTTCTTAGTATTTCTGTGACGCGCAAGGTCAAGTCCGTCGCAGTCACGCCCTCTTTGAGCTTGCCGCTTAAATGAAAGCCAATCACTTCTGGAGACTGCAAAAAGACGGGCTGTCCTAGCATGGCAGCCTCCGCCTCTATTCCCCCTACTCCCCATCCTAGAACCCCTAAGCCATTAATCATGGTTGTATGAGAATCCGTTCCAACGAGGGTGTCTGGATATAGGAGAGAATATTCACCCTTCTTTTCTTGGACAATAACAGTTGCTAGGTATTCGAGATTGACTTGGTGAACAATGCCAATGCCGGGAGGGATGACCTTAAATGTTTTAAACGCTTCTTGTCCCCATTTTAAAAAGGAGTAGCGCTCTTGATTTCTGGAAAACTCTATCTGCAAGTTGAAGGCAAAGGAATCTGATGTGCCGGACCGATCCACCTGGACAGAATGGTCTACGACGAGGTCTACAGGCACCTGCGGTTCAATCATGCTGCTATTGTGTCCTTGCTGAGCGACAGCATCTCTCATCGCAGCCAAATCGACAAGTAGTGGCACTCCTGTAAAGTCTTGCAATATGACCCGAGAGACGACAAAGGGAACTTCTCCTGTTTTCTCTGCCTCTTTTGCGTCCCACTTGGCAAGGCGAAGGACGTCCTCTTCTTTGACACGCTTTCCATCACAATTTCTCAGTAGCGACTCAAGCATAATACGAATAGAGACGGGAAGCCTGCTGATCTTAGCGATTTTTTGCTCTTCTAAAGCCGGTAGAGAATAGTAATAGCTTTTGTCTTTGCTAAGAGTTTTTAAGGTATTCAGCGTGCTTGGAAGATGTGTCATAACAACCTTTTTCTTGTTCATCCCTTACATTTAAGAGTTTTTTTCTATTTTTTATAGAAGAATTTTTTTCACAGGGAGGGATAGATAGGGAAAAATAATTTCCCTATCTATAGTAGACGGAGAGTAATTGAAAAACAGAAATGCGTAGTTGAGGTCAGTGACCTTAGATAAGATACTTGCCGTATTGTCAGGCTTGCAAGATCCAGCTCCGGGTCTGTATTGCGCCCAGTTAGTGAAGTAAGCGCCAAGTCTTGTTTCTGTTCCTATAACAAAAGAGCTACAAAGATAAAGAGAGAGTAGCAGCAACGAAAAAATTCTTATATCAAGTCCTCTGATAAGTAATAAAAAATAAAATACGAGAAAATTGATAACAGATTGGAGGTAAGAAAAGCTAGAAAAAAATGGGGTTAAAGGGGGCAGGCCCCCTTGGGAACCAGTTCCCTTTATATCCCCTCCATACATTTAGAAACCGATCTTTGCAGATAGGCTCCAGCCTTGTATGGCGAGGTCTCCCTGATTTTGTATGACTTGTCCCGGCATGAAGCCATCGGTGAAGCGAAGAAATTGGTTTTGGGAAAAGAACATATGATGCTCCCAGCAAGCGAGAAGACTCAGCCTTAGCTTGTTATTGCAAAACATCTTATTCCAACCGAGCCCTAACTGAAGATCTGAAATGGCTCTGCTTGAACGAAAACTGTCCGTTGTTTTGAGGAGGACGGCTTCATCTCCTTCTTCTGTATCAGTTAAAGAGAAGAACCCATACAGAATAGATAACGCTAAGTTCGCATAGAGGGTAAAGTGGTTTTTTATGGACCAGTGAGTGGTAAATCCTGCTCGCACGCCTAGTCCCCAAAAGTTATTGTGCATATCTGTTTCGTATTCATCAAAGAGATCTTGTCCTGAAAGTGTGTCTACATCTGTGTATTCTATTTGGTATCGTTGGAAGACCCACGCTGTCCTAAGGCCCATAAAAGGACGGATGGAGAATTTCTTGCTTGTATGAATAACCCTGCCAAGCTCCCAGTCAACGAGGTTCAGATTGAGTTTCCAATGTCCGGAGCCGTTATGTGCTGTGACACCCTCTGTTGCGTGGTGCAAGAGGGCTTGAGCCGGATGGATAAACGAGGGGAAAAGAACGGAGCCAGCTGCAGATGCGCTAGTATGTCCTGAAGCTTGATCATAAAACCATGTCCATCCAAGACTTGTATCCCACTTGTCATGGGGAGTATGGTATCCCAAGGTGATGCGAGCCCCCGGCTCCCAACGAAACTTAGGGCTGCTAGCGGGCCCCTCTCCTAGATCAAAAGCTGCCGTATCTATCCCCTTCATAGTGAAGGCATAGGTAAGTCCTGACTCATTAGCCTGCCAGATCAGTAGATCGGCAGAGATAAAGACATCGAGTTCTTTTTTCTCTTCCTGCAAGACATACGCATCGAAGTCGTGTTTTGTGTCCTCTGCGGTAGGGGCCGGATCTGCCAGGACTTGCGACAATGAGAGGGTGGAAAGAAAGGCGGTAGCTTTGATGCTTGGGAAATGGCTCACATATCCTCCAGATAACAAAAGTGTTTCTGCGAGATCTTAAATAGGAATTATTTTTTTAAGCAATAACGATCTGATGGCCTCATCCCTTGGCTAACTATATATGTATAGGCAAAACTAGAACGCAACGATCCTGTTTCTATAGGAGGCTCATCCAAAATAAAATATAGAGGGGAAATAGAAAAATTTGTTTTGCAAGAGGGGGAAATAAAGAACCTTTTCTTATATTGAGAAAGGAGGTAAAGTTGTCATACTGAAGAGGTATTAAGACTTTTCTTTAGACTGACAAGAAGGCGTCAGTGGATATGACTTGTTTTTGCGACTTTAGCACCTCCAATAGTCTTCAAAATTTGTATAGATATTTAAGCTTAAAAAAGAGGGAACATAATGCAAAATAGTCGCTCCACACGGTTTCGGTGGGTTGTTACAAGCCTTGTTTTTTTTATTACCTTAGTGAATTTCATTGATCGATCGGCTATTTCCTTTATCATTGGTCCTCTAAAAGAAGAATTTCATTTTACCGATACGCAATTTGGTATGATTCTCTCTGCTTTCGGCCTGGGCTATGTGCTACTCACCGCAGTGGGGGGATGGCTTGTAGATATGTGGGGGTCTCGTATTATATGGCCTCTAGCGGCGATTGGATGGTCCTTATGCGTAGCCTTTCTTGGCTTTGCTGTAGGATTTTGGACATTTATTGGACTGCGTTTTTTACTTGGAATCACGGAAGGACCTCACTTCCCCGCTATGACCCGTACTATTAGCGACTGGCTTCCCATGTCAGAAAGAGCAAGAGCTTTATCTCTGGGGCTTGTTGCCATTCCTCTTTCTTCTGTCGTAGGGGCACCCATTACCTCGTACCTAGTGGCGGACCTTGGATGGAGAACGATGTTCTTTGCAATCAGCGCAGTAGGTATTGTTTGGGCTGTGGTCTGGTATTTTCTCTACAGAGATAAACCTGAAGATTCTCGCTTTGTCAATGCGGCGGAAAGGGAGTTGATCGCTTCTTCCGGTGCTAGCAAAGTGGAGAAGAAAAAAGTGCCCATTGACTGGCGTTTCATCCTTACTCATCCGGCACTTATTGCGAATAACATTGCGTATTTTGCCTTTGGGTATATGCTCTTTTTTGCGACCCTATGGCTTCCGGGGTATTTCTTATCTCAGCATGGACTTAATCTGAAAAGTGTGGGGTGGTATTTGACTATCCCCTGGCTTGTAGGTGCTGTCTTTTTAAAGGCCGGAGGGGTTCTCTCTGATTGGCTTTATAAGAAGACGGGCAGCCGCAGGCTCGCCAGATCCCACGTCATTTGGAGTAGCCAGCTTCTGGCAGCTATTAGCTTTGTCATGCTTGGATTCACCCATTCTTTAGGTCTTTCCCTTGTCTTTTTGAGCCTGGGATTGGGATTTGGCCTTATGCCACAACCGGCCTTCTTTAGCATCAATATAGATGTAGCTAAAGAGAGGGCCGCCTCCTCGCAGGGGG
>JAHFTP010000127.1 GCA_023265495.1 Chlamydiota bacterium | reverse complement strand
AAGAACCTCTCCGTAGTAAGATCCACTTTTACATTCGATAGCTCCCTCTGGATCGATGGACACTCTCATTGCTTTATGCATATCAAAGGTGACAAGAGGAAGATCTGCATACTCCTCCCTTAATCTTCCATGGAGGGCTGCGATCCCCTCCATATATGTTGCATCTTCTTTATCTCGACTTCTTCTGCTAGGCCTTTGCAGACCTGTTCTTTGTGCTGATAGATCCTCTAAATGGACACAAAAGGCTCTGTAAATGCGATTATGCTGTCCTTCCCCTAGGCGGGCGCTTGGATCTCCATACACAACCCTTGCATCTTTGCCCCTGCATGTGGATGTTCTCCACCGCGCATAACGATCTTTGACGATGATCGTACTCCCGATAATACCCAGCGTCACCTCTTTCAGCTGCAGGGATAAAGGATAAGTCAGAGTTTTCCCTTTCAAAACCTGCGCAATGCGAGAAATCGCGTGCATGACCGCAGCTCTATCCTTGCACCGCACCCGCAAAGAGGATAGGCTCACTTCTAACGCCTCTCTTTCCCGATCTAAAGAAGGACAAAAACGCTCTTGCTTCTCTATCTGCAAGCATTGAGCATAAATCCGCTTTGCCAAGGAGACCAAGACAGATTTCCCCCTAGGAGCAGAGCCGTTGTAATCATCTACGGCACGCACTAGAGCTTCGCTCACTTCCCCTCTGACAGAATCATCTATAGATCTTGCATAGGCTTCATTTACAGCATCTTCCCCCAGAAAACGTAAAATAGCATGAATATTAGTCATAGACTCCATTCGAATCGTATAGCGGATAGAGGAGAAACTCGTCTCTATATCCTTACGCAATAGCACGACATCAGCACCGAGGCAAGGACATCCGGATTCATTAACAGAGCCCATGTAATCATGCATTATAGACTCGGATAAATTTTGGATTCGTTGCAGCGTCTCTGCAGGGATCCCCCCCTCAATCCCCTTCCGTTCTCTTAGCCGCAGAGCGTATATTCTTAATGTGCTACCTAACTCTTCTGTCCTTACTTGAGTGGTTCGAGCAGATCTGACACGAGTGAGAACATCGCGGATGAGCAACTCCGTCTTGCGCGTCTCCCAAAAACCGGCTAATAAACCGCCTGCCATTGCATATTCAAATCCCGTTCGTATGTCCGTTAGGGCGGAACACTCTGCTCGAGTCCGTGCATCATAGCAAGGTCCGGCCAGGATCGTTTCAGCTATTTGCTGTATTCTATGCTTCTCTTCTATAGAAAATGCACGTCTGTCTCCCAAGTGGGCCGTCATCATCTCCGCTAATCCAAGTAGAGAAGGATGTAGTTCAACTACTGACATACTACTCACCACCGCTTACAAAAAAAGAAACACCCTAACACATTCTCAGATTTTTTATAAACCCATCTCACATGAAACCACCCACTCGCCTCTACTTGCGATAAAACTCTATTTGCCATAAGGTGAAATAATCTTTACACATGGTCAAAACATGACAGATGGGCAGAAGTATCGCTGCAAACAGGGAGTCCCTACTCCTCTAGGAAGTTGTATCCATGGCTCGCATGTGAATTTCGCCCTTTATTCTGCGCAGGCAACCCGCGTACAACTCGCGCTATTTACCCCGGCGAGTCCTTTCCCCTTTTTGGAAATAGAGCTCGACCCTAATAAGAATAAAACAGGATCAGTATGGCATATAGCCATAGAAAACTTACCTTCTGAGCTAGAATACGGCTACAAGATAGAAGGAACGGGCAAAGGAGTTCTTTTAGATCCCTACGCTAGAGCCGTCCACACACCCCATCACTGGGGAGGGCTCACAGCAAGAGAAGAAGACTACCTCCCAAGAGCTAGAGCTACCTACCACCACAAGTTCGATTGGGAAGGTGTGGAAAAACCCCATATCCCCCTAGAAGATTTACTCATCTATGAAATGCACGTGCGAGGATTTACCGAGCATCCCTCTAGCAAAGTCAAACACAGAGGCTCTTTTCTTGGTATGATCGAGAAAATCCCTTACTTAAAAAAGCTCGGGGTCAACGCGGTAGAGCTCCTTCCTATTTTTGAGTTTAACGAATGTGAAAACCATCTAAAAGACCCACAAACAGGAAAACACCTTCACAACTACTGGGGCTACTCCACCGTTAATTTCTTTAGCCCGATGAATCGTTTTGCCAGCTCTTCTCACTGGGATGCTGCGCTAGAAGAGTGGAAAATGCTGGTGAAAGAGCTCCACAAAAACCATATAGAGGTCATCTTAGACGTCGTTTATAACCACACGGCCGAAGGCAACGAAACAGGACCTGTTTTAAGCTTTAAAGGGATCGATAACGCCACCTATTATATGCTGACAAAGGAGGGGCAGTATCAAAACTTCTCCGGCACGGGAAATACCTTTAACTGCAACCATCCGGTCGTTGCGGAACTGATCTTAGAATCGCTGCGTTACTGGGCAACGGAGATGCAAGTGGATGGTTTTCGCTTCGACCTCGCCTCCATACTCACAAGAGCGCCTGATGGAACCCCTCTCTCAAATCCCCCCCTCATCGAAGCCATCAACAAAGACCCCCTCCTCGCTAAGACTAAGCTCATAGCCGAAGCATGGGATGCCCATGGTCTCTATCAAGTGGGCTCTTTCCCCGGAGGGAATAAATGGTCAGAGTGGAACGGCAAATATAGAGATGTAGTCCGCCGCTTTATCAAGGGAACCGATGGACAGGTAGGCGCCTTTGCTCAAGCTCTCTGCGGTTCTCAAGATCTGTATGCTAAAGAGGGCTCTCCTCTCTTTAGCATTAATTTTATCACAGCACATGACGGCTATAGCCTAAGAGACCTTGTATCTTACCAAGACAAGCACAATGGAGCAAATGGAGAAAATAACCAAGACGGCGCAAACCAAAACGATAGTTGGAACTGCGGAGCAGAAGGAAAGACCGAGTCCCACACCATCCTCCTACTTAGAGAGAGGCAAATAAAAAATTTTCATGCAGCCAACATGGTGTCCCTAGGCGTTCCCATGATCCTCATGGGTGATGAATACACCCATACACGACATGGCAACAACAACCCTTACTGTCAAGACAATGAACTCAACTGGTTCCTGTGGGAGGAATTAGACAAACATCACCGCGAGTGGAGATTTTTTAGTGAGCTCATCCATTTCAGAAAAAGGCATAAAGAACTCTTCTGCAAAAAAAACTTCCTTACAAAAGAAGATATCGACTGGCACGGCATTGTCCCTTTTGCACCAGACTGGGGAGGATCAAGCAGGTTCATCGCTTACACCCTCCATAATAATAAAACTCCAGCTCTCTACGTGGCATTCAATGCACACTTTGAGCCGGCCAAAATCACCTTGCCTCCCCTGCCTCAACACAAGCATTGGTTTAAAGTGGTGGATACGGCCCTGGTCTCTCCTCACGACATCGAAGAATCCCCCCAAGAGCATCCTCCTCTGAAATTTGTCTATACGATGGAATCCTACTCTTGCCTGATTGCCACGGCTCTTTAAACAGATCGAAGACAAAAAATATGCAGCCGAGTTGCGGACGCGCGGCATACGTACCATCCTGTATCTCGTCTTGGTTTTCAAAGGGAAACGGTGCAAGGTACGCTCCAAATATCATCCGTAAATGCTCGTTTGTATCCGCAGGGAATTTGCCTGGCAAAAATCCTGTTCTTTTGTTATGGTATGCTATATACAGCACAAATACACGCTTGCGGAGGCCTAGTTTTATGAGATGTACTACTTTATCTACCCTATGTGTTTCTCTATTGCTGGCGGGATGCCATGACAACAAGGGGGAGGACTCTAAAACAGCCTATGGAGAGCAACAAAAACAAAAGCCCCTGGTTGCCGTAGCGCCGGTCATTGACAACAGCAAACACAATCTTACGTGGAACATCTCCGATGAGCTGACCAATACCATCTGTTATCGGTTAGAACAAAAAGACAGGGTCTATCTAGTCGACGGGCAAAAAATCAGAAACATCACAAGGAAATTCCAATCCATCCAAAACCCGTTTGGAGATGATCTCGCATGGATAAAAAAATCCTTCCCCGATCAAGAATTTGTGGTGTTCATGGAGTTATTAGAGCATACGGAAGAGCCTACTAAAGCGCAGAAAGACAGTGTACCTAGAGAAACGTCAGCCAATCTCAACATGAGTGTGCGTCTGCGCGTAGTTGATGTGAGAGACAATGCGCCCGCTATCGTCCTCCAAGAAATCATCCACGACACCCACTTCATCCCCAGACAGTTTACCCAATACAATTTTCATCAAGTGTCTTGGGGTAGTGAAGATTTCAGCATCTCTCCCGTAGGCATGGCGCATGCGCAGCTTACCAAGGAAATAGCTTCCCGTATAGAAGAGTATATTGCGCTGGCCACCCAAGTACAATGACCCTACTTGCCGACACCTTTTTCTTTGAGCATGTGGAATTCATCGTACTCTTTGGATTTGTCGCTTATTTCCTCAACGCTTTTTTACAGAGGAAAGGGTTCTTTAAGCTCCCCCCCCCCCTTTCTGACAAATCTTTAGAGCCGAGCATCACCCTCTTTCCTGTTATCGTCTGCTTTGGCATCTATTTAGCGGTGTCACTGCTTATCGCTCCCGTGATCATGCAACTGGCCCTTTTTCTTTTGCGTACAGATTCTTCCCCCATGCTGGCGATGAGCTACGTACAGCTCCTTACCACCTGCTTCAATATCGGACTGCTCACCTACTTTGTTAAAACACAAAAACACCTTGGCAGCAAAAAAATATGGAAGAACTATGCTGCCGTCGAGGCCAAACACCCCTTCTATGACTGGGTTGTAGGGGCCCTCACCTGGATACCGGCCTTTCCTGTTGTTTTGGTCGTAGGCGAACTTGCAGACATGTTTTTATTTTATGCATTTGGGGTGGTGTCGTATGAGCAAGTGGCGGTACGTTATTTAAAAATGACGTTAGCATCGCCACAGATGCTCACGATAGCGCTGTTTACCATACTGGTTGCAGCGCCGTGCTTAGAGGAGTTTTTATTTCGCGGCCTCCTACAAACCTATATGAAAAAGGTCGTAGGAACAAAGTCTGCTATTCTACTAGGAGCTTTTGCTTTTTCCTTGTTTCATATGGCCTCAAGTCAAGGCCTTGGCAATCTTTCCCTCGTCTTGTCTTTATTTTCCTTTGCTTGCTTTCTAGGATTTATTTATGAAAAACGAGCTTCCCTTTTTGCTTCAATTGGTTTACATATGACATTTAATGCGGTCACAACCATA
>JAHFTP010000126.1 GCA_023265495.1 Chlamydiota bacterium | reverse complement strand
CCAGGGTCTTCAGGGCCTTTGAGTTGAAATGTTTCTTGCTTCTGTTGGAGCTCTTTCAAATAGGGGGTTTTACTGGAAGCCTTAGCACCGGAGAGGATGTCCTTAATCTGAACGCCCCCTAAGGGGTTGGCTGATTGGCTAATTTGAAAAAGTCTTTGCTGTGCTTCGTCAAGAAAAACCTGTACGTCATCAGGCTCTTGAAGCGCTGTCCTTTCCATCTCTTGCGCTGTGAAAATCATCTTTCTCAGAACTGCTTTGCTGTGAATGATTTCTGCATATTCTTCTATGTAAGCAGAAGTTCCGGCATATTGAGCGAGCGTCGTTACATAACCGACGCCACCGATGGCTTGCAGTTTCTCTTGTCTTTTGAGCTCTTCACAAACAAGATGTACATCGGCAGGTTTATCCTGTTTATAGGCTGTTTTAAGAATGTCAAAAATAATTTGATGCTCTGTAAAGTAAAAGTCGAAGGTTGTTAAAGAATCCGCCGCGACGTTAAGGCTATTTATACTTGTGAGCATACATCCTAAGACCATCATCTCTGATTCTTTAGAATGGGGGGGGACTAATACCTTGGCTTTTTCATTCATAAAAATCCTTTGTATAAAAAAAAAGCCCTGAACTTATGGTTCAAGGCCTCATCGGAAAGAGTGGGATTTGAACCCACGGTACCCGTTTAGCGGATACGCGTCCTTAGCAGGGACGTGCCTTCGGCCACTCAGCCATCTTTCCATAAGATAAAGACGGCAGATTTTAGCGGTTACATCTTTTTTTCAGCAAGCACTCATTCTAAAGAATGAGAGTAAATTATTCTTTTGCCATTTAGTGCGTTCCAGTGACTCTTGTGTATGGAGCCATCAGGATTTTGCACAACAATACAATGCACTGGCAAGTACACATCGTTTGTATGGCGAATGGCGAATTCACTGCCAAACGCCGCTCTTGCTATACGCTCTATTTGAGAAAGGGAGAATCTCTTACTTACTCGGACGGCATTGTATCGGGGCTGCGTTACGAGCCTTTCTTCTAACCTTGTTTCAGGGACTGTCTTCAATCTGGGATCTTGTAAATGGAGTCGATATTTGTTTCCTGCTTGCACCAAGATTTTTTTTCTTCTTAAGTTGTCGACCCATGCGTCGAGCAAGTCATTTTCTACATGCAGGATTTTGGCTAATGTCTCCCTGTCACAGGCTCCCCCTTTTTTTGCTAATGCATTAATTACTTTAAATTCATGTCGATCTGTGTTCGCTAAGATACAGTCTCCGAAGCCATGGGTTTTCTGCCAGGCTTTTGTCTCTAGCACCATTTCCCCATCGCATAGGTCCCAAAGGATTACACTCTCTGCCGTCTTGTCTGGACTGACGCTATATTTCACTTCTAAAAGGAGATAGGGATAGAATTTGAGCTCGGGGTCAAGATATTTATGTCTATTATCTTTGAGGAGTTCCTTCCTATGAGTCTCCATGATTTGATTTGCGCTATAGCGCACTTCTAAGGTGTGAAAGGTCCCGACGTTCACCATCTTTTCTACTTTAGTCTTTACCTCGGGATGTGTGGAATTAATCCACCAAGCTCCATAGCCGAGACTGCCGAATGTAGCTAAGAGTAAAAGCCAGCGCATCGCTTCTTCCATTTTCTTTGATGTATGTACTAGATATAGCGTGTTAATCCTTTTTTATCTAGGGCAGATGGGACGGCAAAATGGCTCGATAGAAAAAAAAGCTAGAAAAAAAAGGGAAATCTATTTTCTAATCTCTTCGCTATAAGGTTTCTTAAGGAAAAGTATTTGTAGTTCGGTTACTCTTTATTAGCTAAGGAAAAATAAAATATGAAGAGATTGTTTTTAGGTTGTGCACTGGTGCTGATAAGCGCCATTTTTTTACTTTATTCTCAAGAAGAGGTGCATGAATTTAAAGGACACCACTTTGTAGCCAGTTATTCTGGTTGTAATCACGAGGCTCTATCTGACGTAGAGACTTTAAAAAAGGTCATGCTAATGGCTGTAGAAACATGTGGAGCTACTGTATTAGACGCTGTGGATTATGTATTCCATCCCGATGGACTCACTATGGTCATCTTACTGTCTGAAAGTCATGCGAGTATTCATACGTATCCTGAGTATGATGCCTGTTTTGTCGATTTGTTTACCTGCGGAGATAAGTGCTCTGCAGAGAAGTTTGATCTGGCGCTAAGGGAGTATTTACATCCTAAGCAAATAGCACAAAAAATGCTCCTTAGGCAGCAGACAGTGGAGGTGCGTCCTTGATATACCGAGATCGTACTGACGCGGGGAAACAGCTGGCTTCTAAACTCCTTTCTTATAAGGACGATCCAAGTTGCATCGTTATGGGACTGGCTCGCGGAGGTGTTGTTGTCGCCGTCGAGGTAGCCAAAGTTCTTCACTGCCCCCTTAACGTGATTGTCATAAGAAAGATAGGGGCGCCGGGAAGAGAGGAGCTCGCCTTAGGTGCTATCACAGATGAAGGTAAAGCGGTTTACAATGATAGTCTTATCTCCATCCTGGGCGTTTCCTCAGAATTTTTAGAAAAGGAGAGCGCTAGGCAAAAGCAACTGGCAAAAGATCGTATGGCCTATTATCAGGGCGTGGTGCCTGTATGCGACATAAAGGGAAAGACTATTCTACTTGTCGATGATGGGATTGCTACAGGGGCTAGTATGCGTATGGCAGCTCTCTCTGTAAGAGAGAAAGGGGCAAGAAAAATTGTGGTCGCCGTGCCTGTTGGGTCTTCTGATACTTTGAAAAAACTTGAGAAGGAAGTAGAGGAAGTCGTTTGCCCGCATGCTCCCCATTTTTTTGACGCGGTGGGGAGTTTTTATCAGATTTTCGATCAGGTCTCCGACGAAGAAATCATCAGAATATTTTCTACTTTTTCTGCAAGATAGGCGCATCGTGTGTAGAAAGTAGCATTTCCAGGTGCTCTATACTGCAGCTGCTTAAGGCGAGATCTTTTCCTTGTGGAAGAGATAGCGCCATCATCCTCAGATTCATTTCATAGATGCTCAAATCCCTTGCGGCTAGAGCTTGCAAGGTTTCAACTCTTTCTTGCAAGGCTTCAATACTAGCGTGTAATTCTAATCTTTCCATCTGTCTTTGCATATCTTCTAACGGAAAGTTTTGCAGTTTTTGTTTGGCTTCTAATGAAAGAGGGAGTGCAGCGTTAGGAAGGAAGGCAAGAGCATTGCTAAACCCTGTATTCTTCTCAGGGAAAGATAAGCTGTTATCGATCTTCTGCAGTCCCCATATGCTAGAGCCTGAATCATGTTCTTTTTCATAAATGAGAAAGTTGTCTAGATGTGCATCATTGTCATAAGTTGTCCATAGGAGGATATTCATATTTTCAAAGTCTTGCGGGTCAACAGATGTGAATATCTTCTCTTCTACATAACCCTCTGCTTGCCACGATTGTATTTTATCTTGGAGGGACTGCGCGTTGCAGATATATTCTTGGATGGAGCACAGCTTTTCTTTACTGATAGGGCCTGTTCTTTTTTCAAAATCTCTTTTTCCCTCGTCGGGGATTTGGTCGGATAGGTCATGGAAATGACTGCTCTCTACTAGCATCAAAATAGTTTTTGGGGTGATATGTGCTAGGCCAAGTAACACTGCTGCGTCATAGCTCATGGCTTCTACTTGTGATGACTGGTAGAACCGAATATCGGGCCTTGGCTTTAGCCAATCAAAGAGTAAAGGAGAGCCGTGTAAGTTGTGGTTATTGAGACAGCAAAAGCTTTCATCTACAGGTTTTACTAGGAAAAAAGGAGGGAGAGGTCCTTGTATAGCAAGATAGGCTCCTCCTTGTCCGCGCAGAGCCGGAACCAAAGTTGCCCTAGTAAGTATTTCTCCTACCTCTTGGTAGAAGAGGGGATCTTCCTTTTTTCTATCTTCAATCACAGTCTTGAAATGTTCTTTCTGTGAGAGGAGCGCTTCTTTCCTTTCTTTAATCTGGGAATAGAGCTCTTCTTTAGAGGAAAAAGAGGAGCAGATCTGGTGCCAAAAATAACCAAATCCCAAAAAGTCGTCATAGCAATCAAGGGTTTGGTTCATAGAAGAAAGTATTTGGGCAGTAGATTCCGTAAGATGAGCAAGATAAAGTTGTAGCGCTTCCACGGGAAATAACTCTTGTGTGGATACAGAGCCGTCTACGGCAGGATCAAATAGAGAGGACGTTTCTGTGCGCATACTTTCACAATTCTAACAGTCTTTTTTGCAGATAATGGTATAGCTCTGCATCATGGTTAAAAAGCCAGCCTTTGAGTGGCTCTACAATGAGTATAATTTCTTCTTTTTGCCTAGCAGCGTCTTGGAGAGAAGGGTCTATCTTTAGCCTTCCAATATCTACTTGTAAAACGTGTTCTTCTTTCCATCCATAGTTTTTGGCAAGGACCGGGTCATTGTCTTTAATTCCCTTTTTACAGCGGGTAGCAATAAAAGAGAGCAAATCGTCTACGATCTTTTTCCCTTGAGTGGCATGGTGGAGGGAAATGGCCTTTTGCAGGGCGTCGAGCAGGAGCACCCCCTTTTTTTGTAGCACGAATAGGGTTTTATTCAGGTCGACATTGTAGGTGTGCTTCATCTGGTCTACTAAGGTGGCTCTCATATCTAGAGAGGCTGTTTTCGCCTGGTGGATGAGCAATAAGCCGCTCTCTTCTGCCATTTTTTCATAGGCTAAATGATAGCTGCTGATAGTCTCATGCAGTTTTTGGATGTTGTACTTGGAGATGTCTTTTCTTTTTTTGCTATATTGATAGGAAAGAGGATGCCCTAGCTTAGGAAATAAACGGAGATGGGAAGGGAATCGATACAGTTTGATCACATATTCATGGTCTCCACTTTCAAAAACAAAGGATTGATGTCCTTTAGCCAAATAAAAGAATGGTTGAGAAAGAATATGAGAGAGTTCCTTACGGGTAAGAAGAGAGTTTTTTTCCAAGACCCATTCTGCATCTTCAGGAAAATCAGAATAGATATGATGTATGCAAAACCCATCATTGATTTTGAAAAAATGGCGATCAGCGGTAAAAAAGATGGCTATTAAACAGGCTAAGGAACTCAGGAAAAAAAGTATCTTTTGCATAATGGGAGATGTTCTTTTGGTTACCTTCGTTTATAGTTTGGAGAGGATGTGTCAATAGCGATCCTCTCAAAAAAAATGCCGCCTACGGGGGAAAATTCAATGTTGGTCAAATAGGGCTTGCTGAGAAAACATAAATTCCAGTGGTAGAGAGGTGTGATGGGCATGTCT
>JAHFTP010000125.1 GCA_023265495.1 Chlamydiota bacterium | reverse complement strand
GTCACTTGATCCTTGCAAGTTACTATACGCATTACCTGCGCCTCAGGGGAATTACTTATTTATTAGTAGTTGTACTGGGGCAATTTTAACCTTTAAACGGAGGTAGCGATTCATCCTCTAAGCTCAAGACGTAGAGGTTTTCTCGCTTACAATTTTATAAAAGACAAGATTGTATTTTCTTATGATGAAAATTATTTTAAAGCTAAGAATGTTATTCCTCTAGGACCGGAGTTTCCTTTAACAGAAAGGAAATTTAGTTCAGATCTGCTGTTTTCGTCTCTTGAGGATCGGATTCCTTCAAAGAAAAATCCTGCCTATCCTGAATACTGTCAATCAATGGGAATAGATTCTAAGGAGCAGGATCCATTTGTCTTACTATCTACCATAGGAAGAAGAGGTCCGTCTTCGTTTGTATTCAGTCCCTTATTTGACCGGAATATAACACTGGAGGATGTAATTAAATTTAGAGAACTATTGGGTTTGACCACTCGAGAATTTGCAAACGTATTTGAATTTTCTCAGGCGTCTTTGAATGCTTTAGAAAGAGGGAGAACTTCAGGAAAAGATATTCTAAAGCGTTTAGAGATTTTACTAAATTTTCCGGAGGTCTCTTTAGATCTTTTATTTGTGAACAGCGGCCATCTAGCTTATAAAAAAAGGATTAATGCTAGAGAAAAACTACAAGAAATAGCCAAAAATGCTAAATAGTCTCAATATAAAATGTTTTTTTTGTGATTTTTCAAGAAAGAGCTCGAGGTGAGGGAGCTATCCTTTTAGATAATGGATTTGCGTAATAGCCGATTTCTTCTAAAAGGAAGTAAGCGAGAGGGCGCTTTGCATCTAGAAGTTAGTTTCTGGTTACTGACTCAGTCTTCTTTGACTCGTCAGTTCTTGGCATTTTCTTATCTCAGCATCACAAAAGACCAACTTAACCACTAATAGAGTAGGCAGATTAACGACAAAAAAACAGGTTGAGTGACAAAAAGTCCTCATTCTATGACAAAACATGAGAGTTAGCGACAGATTAGCGACAAAAAACAGGTTCTTGTGACAAAATGTAAGAGTTTGCGACAAAAATAACAAAATCAGCGACAAAAAACAGGTTCTTGTGACAAAATGTAAGAGCTAGCGACAAAGCGTAAGGATTGGCGATAGGGAAATAGGTTTGGTGACAAAATAGGGAGGACATATGACAAAACAAGATGACTACAGTGTTTTATTGAAAACTATAGCTGATTTTCCTAATGGAGCATCTTCGGAGGAGATTAGAGTGGCTCTGAAATGGCCGGTAAGTCACGTGCGCACCGTGCAACGTCGCCTTGCTACTTTAGTCTCTGAAAATCGTTTGCTTGCTGAAGGAGCCTCGAGTGCAAGACGATACCGAGTTCCTCTATCAAAAAAAGATCTCGGCCTGCCCCCTATGATGCCTGTGGTAATGGAAAGTGAGACTGGGATTCCACTGTCCTCTGATGCAAAGATCATTAGAGAAAAAGTGCTGGAGCCCAGTTATCTGCGCATGCCTGTAGGGTATAATCGTGAATTTCTTGACCAGTACATTCCTAATAATACATATTATTTATCGGATGTTATTCGGCGACATCTACTGGAGATAGGGGGATCTCATGGCGATTTTCCGGCAGGTACTTATGCAAGACAGATTTTTAATCGCTTGCTTATTGATCTGTCATGGAATTCTAGTCGTTTGGAAGGGAATACCTATTCTTTACTTGAGACAGAACGATTGCTTAAATTGACCGAGATTGTCGAAGGGAAAGACTTAAAGGAAGCGCAGATGATTCTAAATCATAAAGAAGCGATTGAGTTTTTGGTGGACTCCGCGGGGGGCATAGGAATTAACCGTCTTACTATTTTTAACTTACATGCGATTCTTTCTCAGAATCTACTTGGAGATGTTGAAGCGTGTGGTCGTTTACGTTCTATCCCTGTGGGAATAGGGCAAAGTGTCTACAATCCACCGGGCGTTCCTCAGGTCATAGAGGAATGCTTTCAACGAATTGTAGAAATAGCTAGCAAAATTCAGGATCCATTTGAACAGTCTTTTTTCTTGATGGTACAGTTGCCGTATCTCCAACCGTTTGAAGATGTGAATAAGAGAGTCTCTCGTCTGGCCGCGAATATACCTCTGATTCTTCATAATTTATCCCCCCTATCATTTGTGGATGTTCCTATACAGATTTATGTGCAAGGGCTTTTGGGTGTCTATGAACTCAATCGTATCGAACTGCTTCGAGAAGTGTTTGTATGGGCCTATGAGCGTTCTTGTTTGCATTATTCTGCAAAGAGGAAGGAGCTCGGAGAGCCTGATCCTTTTCGAATGCGTTATCGCGACCTAATTAAAGAAACCGTGGCAAGTATTGTACGTAATCAGATGAATCGCAGTGCTGCTGTCGAGTTTATTAAGAGATCTGCCAATGAATCTGTTCCATCAGAGGAAAAGGCGAGATTTGTTGAAGTGGTTGAGACCGAGATCATGTCTTTGCATGAGGGTAATTTTTCTCGTTATCGACTCAGATATTCCGAATATACGGCATGGAGAAGTGTGTGGCAGTGATAATAACCGTATAATACGGTGAGATCAAAAAGAGCTAAAGGTATTCACTGCCTCAATTTCTATTCTTCCAAGTCGAGCTTCAATGACCCCGTCAGCTTTTAATGCAGAGGGAAGCAACCTCAAGTATTCATCGATGAGCTCATTATGAAATTCCATAGTTTTTTTAACGTTTTTTAATAAGGATGGAGGAGTGAATGAGCCAAGTAGAAACTGTAGAAATTCTTGCCGATCGATAAAGGGATCTAGAGTCTGCCTCTTTTTTATTTTTAAGGGCTCTAGATGGACGAGGTAAAGTAGTTCTTCATACTCCTCTAAAGTGAGAGGTTTTTTTATTTCGTGATTTTCAAAATAAGAAGACCATTTAGACGAAGAGCGAAGAGTCTTCATCGCCTCGTTCCATGCTTCATTATCAAAGGTATGAAGAAGCAGTAGTAGCTTTCCTTGTGGCTTTAAAAGTTTTTGCATAATTCTAAAAGCGGCAACCGGATCAGCGCAGTGCTGCAATGCATAGGTAGAAAGGATTAGATCAAAGGATCCTGTGAGATTGGGTTTTAGGAATTCTCCCCTTTGAAAAGAGAGGAAGGGATATTCTAAGGGAGGATATTGTTTTTTTGCCCAAGTAACCATAGATGAGGAAGGATCAATTCCGATAACCATCCCCTCAGGTACAAATGCGGAGACGTCGGCAGATATTCTACCATCCCCACAGCCTATGTCTAAAATAGATTCATCACCAGATAACTTTTGTAAATGAGGAGCTATAAAACTCAAGGCAGAGCGCCTCTGCATCTCTGAGCCATGGACATAAGCTCTGATGAAGTCGATAGTAAAGTCAGAGTGAAGATAAGAAGAGAGCATGAAGAAAGTGATAAATAGTTTGATCATAGAGTACTCCGATTTTACTTGCTTTAAGAGAAGATCTGATGGTACAACTATCGGCTTTCAAAGGAAAGCACATGATTGGTTTTTGTCCACTAGCCTCAGGATCTAAAGGGAATTCGATTTATTTAGGAACAGGTCAAACGAGACTTCTTGTTGATGCAGGAATCTCTTTAAAAGATCTTACAGAGCGTCTTTTAAAGATTGGAGTGGAGGTGCAGAGTCTTGATGCCATTTTAATCACTCATGAGCATATAGACCATATTAGAGGGCTCTCTGCCTTATGTCGAAAGTGGAACATCCCAGTTTTTGCTAATAGAGAGACCGCTAAAGCCATTGCTGCCGTTTCCACATTCATGCCTAAGTTTAAGATTTTTTCTACGGGAGAGAGTTTCCAGTTTGGAGATGTTAAAGTACATCCTTTTAGCATACAGCATGATGCAATAGAGCCTGTTGCCTTTACTTTTGAATTCAATCAGTTAAAGGTCGGCGTTTGTGCTGATCTAGGATTTGCCACGACACTCGTTACTCATCAGTTACAAAATTGTGATTATTTATATGTGGAGGCCAATCATCAACCTTCTATGGTGCATGCTTCTTCAAGACCCATGGTTTATAAACAACGAGTTTTGAGTCGTCAGGGACATCTTTCTAATGAAGAGTCAGCAAAGCTTATTAGTGATGTACATCATGAGAAGCTAAAGCATGTATATTTAGCGCATCTCTCGTCAGAATGCAATACCCCGGAGATTGCTTATAAGATCATTACAGAGACGTTAGAGAGGCAAAATAAGGTAGTGAAAGTATCTGTGTGTCCTCAGTCAGAAATTAGCGTGCCTACATATTTTTCAGATGGAGTAGCTATTTTAAAGGAATTGTCATGTCATCAAAGGCAAACTGAACTAGACACGTGTGGTTAATTTCTTCTAATACTTTCATATGCGGTTGCTGTTTTTCTAAAAGAAAGTCATCCGTATGTCTCGGATCGTGATGGGTCACGATCCAATGTTTGATGTTCGCCTTTTTTATAAGGAAAGAAGCATTGTAAAGAGAGGAATGTCCCCATCCCACTCTGCTTGTATACTCTTCTGGAGTATACTGCGCTTCCAAAATGAGAGTGTCGCAGCCTTTTAAAAAGTTAATAAGGGATTCATAGGGAGTGAAAAGGGAGTCTTTTTTCTCAATTTGAGAGGCTTTTAGGTGACATCCAAGTAGAAATTCATTGTCTGTTACGTACCCAATTTTTTTTTCACCTACCTCTATTTTAAAACAAAGGGTAGGACCTGGATGAAAAGCATAGTGAGTGCTTATACGAATGCTTCCAAAGTCAATGACTTGACTATCTCTAAGATCGTTAAAAATAAGATCAGAGCGGATGTCATCAAAGGCAACGGGGAAGTAAGGATAAGCGAGAATGTCGGCAATGAGCTCTTTTGTTGATTTTTCAAATCCAATAGGAGCCCAAATGTGAACTTCTCGATTAGGCTGATGAACTGGATAGAAAAAAGGAAGGCCTAAAAGGTGATCCCAATGAGTATGGCTAAGGAGTATGTGAATTTGTTTTCTTGCTTCTTGAGCAATGACTTGTCCTAAAGCTCTGATTCCAGATCCTGCATCGATGATGAGAAGATCTTCGCCGCTGCGTATTTCAAGTGAGGGGGTGTTGCCTCCAAAGCGAACATATTCAGCTCCTGCAACAGGGTTAGAACCTCTAGTTCCCCAGAATTTAATGTAAGAAGGTGATCCTAATTTTATCAAAGGAGCCTCTGGCTGTCCGTGAGCACATAGGGCTTTTTCTGGAGTGGCGCTTGGCTTTAGAGTTCCTTTAAAAAAAGAAGAAATCAAAGTGAAAAGG
>JAHFTP010000124.1 GCA_023265495.1 Chlamydiota bacterium | reverse complement strand
AGGTCTTCATTGCACTTGCGTCTATACCAAAAATAGGATTTGTTAGACTAATTCCGTCATAGACCCGATTGATAACAGAGGTGCCATCAGAGAGTGCTTTTGCAGCTCCACAAATGGAGGGTGCAGCAGCAAACTCTCTTCCACTTTTTAGAGCAGCATCAATTTTACTTGGAGTCTCAAGCACGCTAATTAAGTTTTTTGCTCCCACTCCCAATTTGCCGACAGTATCTAAGCCAGGATTGCTGCTAAGATTAAAATGTTTCAGCCAGAAGGTCATATAATTAACAGCTTTTCCTATCTCTTTTATGAGAGATGCGTCCTTTACAGCTTTATTGAATACAGCATAAAGCTTCGAGCCACAGCTTGCAGCAGCTGGTAATACAGGTCTTTGTACGGGTGTCGCAGTAATTTCACTAATTGTTGACATAATTATCCTTATTCTCTTTGTCACAGAGTGCTTCGTCTAAAGCAAGGCGAAAACAAGCTTGGCCTCTGTAGCACATTGTTCATGTAAGGGAGAGCTTTGCCTCCCCAAAAGCTCACACGAGCTTCTTTGTACACCTTAAGCTAACTTTCGATCAGCGCGCCCTATGAAAAGCGATAGATGCTTGACCTAGGGCAACTTAAGGAGACAAAATTCTAAATCAGATAAGACTATTAGTAAATGCTATTTCGCAAAATAATGAAGAAAAAAAACCAAAAAAAATAATTTAAAACAATTACATGACAGATTGTAATGTTCACAATCTATCATAACTTTATTTTGATCAGGGAACAGAGTTCCTATGCTTTGGCAAAAAGCGCTTTGAACTCAGGTTTATTTTCTGGATTTCTGATTCTTTCGTAGAAATAGGCCGTGATGGTCAAAAAGATAGCAGCAGAGGCTAAAGCAGCCGGAATCCATGGGGCAGCAACAAAACCAGTCACCACTGCGGCAATAGCAAGTATGGCTATAGCAACGCAGGCTATGTTTTTCGCCAAAGTCATGACGCGCAAGGAAATTTTAGGGATCTCTTCTTCTCTGACTTGTTCTACATCTTGCTTATTTGCACACTGAATACACTGAATAGACATAGCAAGCTTTCTTGCATCGTCCACACCATCTTTTGCAGATACTACAAAAGAGGCTCCACTGCTTACAAAGCCTATCGTTTTCATGGCATCAGGAGCCAGACCTACAGCCGGGTTGACTAGGGTAATTCCATCTGCCACTCTGGTAACAACAGAGCTTGTGTCATACACAACTTGGACGGCGCCTTCTATCGATGGCTTGGCAACAAAGCTTCTGCCACTGGAGGCTAGAGCTTCTACTTTACTAGGCGTTTCTAGAGCACTGATGACACACTTAGCGCCATTTCCCACGGCTCCGATGGCCGTTACTCCCGCAGGAGCTGCAGGATAAAAATATTTAACCCAAAATGAGGCACTACCGATTGCTTTTCCCACTTCTTTTGTAAGGGAAGATTCTTTTACTGCTCTATTAAATAACAGATAGACTCTATTACAGGTAGCAGACGCCCCTTGCGCTATTTTACAGAGCGCCCCAAAACAACCAGCACTTCTAGAGGATACTGCTTGTTTCTCAGCCGTAATACTAGACATAATCACCTCATATAGATTTTCTAAATGAAGCTGAATCATACTATATTAATTCGCGCATGTAAATGAAATAAAAGCGTAAAAATCGTATTAATTATTATTAATTAATAAACTATTTCTATATTTGATTTTAAACCGTTAATAAATTGTTTTGTTAGCACCGACTGCTTGCCCTCTAACTGCAATTCTTCGATTCGAATCGCATTATTTCCGCAGGCGATAATCCACTCAGGTTTTAAAGAGAGTATAGTACCGGGGGGCAGAGAAACCCCTTCCACTACAGAAGATTTTTTAATTGTCATCCTTTTCACCTCATCTCCCATTTTTATTTTACACCAGGCACCGGGAGATGGGGCAAGTGCTCTGATAAGGTTATGAACCTCTTCTGCCTTCTTTACCCAAAAAATTTGCCTATCCTCGGGATGTACTTTTGCTGCAAAGGTAACCTGTGAAGGATCTTGCCGTTTTTTTGCCAAATAGCATGAATCAAAATTTTCTATCACATGCCACACCAAAGAACAACTCATTTGTAATAGAGCCTGTTGTAGCTGAGCTCCGTTCATATTGGAAGGAATGACAAGCTCTTCTTGGGCTAATAGATCACCTGCATCCATTTGCAGGACCATTTCAATGATGCTAACACCTGTCTTTAGACACCCATCCATTAATGAGCGAGGAATGGGGGCCGCCCCTCGATATTTAGGAAGTAAACTGGGATGGATATTGATACATCCTTTTTTGGGGATATCCAAGAGATTTGTTTTCATAATTTCCCCATAAGCTACTACAACAAATAGATCTGGAGTGAATCGTCTTAAAACTTCTGCAAATTCACTAGTTGAAGCCCTTTCGGGCTGATAGAGAGGAATAGATAATTGCTTCTGAAGGTATAATTGCTTGACAGGGGACGGTTGCATTTGCAGGGACCGTCCTTGAGGCCTGTCAGGCCTTGTGACTATCGCAAGTATATCGCACGATTTCTGCAATAAGCTGTCTAAGACACCTGCTGCAAAGTCTGAAGTGCCAAAGAAAATAATATTCACAGGCACCTTCTTTGACGTCTAATTTTTCTCTTCTAGTAATTCTTCTAGATTTGAAAGCTCATCGTCTTCTTCAACTGTTTGAGCTGCTCCATAAAACCCTATAAGGCCGCGCTTTGATGAGCGGCAAAATTCAATCCAATGTTGCACATGTGGATTGAGCTCTATCTCTTGCTCTATAGTCTCTAATGCATTGCTAAGACTCATTCCTGAGCGATAGGTGAGTTTAAACGCCTTAGCAAGGGATCGTCTCACTTCTAAGGAAAACCCATTTCTCTTTAATCCAATAAGGTTAAGCCCCCCAACCTTATAAGGAGACCCTGCTCCAATGGTAAAGGGAGGAATATCATGCGTGATCCTGCTAAATCCACCCACCATAGCATATTTGCCAATACGGGAAAATTGATGGACGGGAGTCATCCCCCCAATGATAGCATAATCTTCTACAACAACATGTCCTGCAAGCATGGCGTTATTAGCCATAATCACTCTATTACCAATTTCACAGTTATGAGCTACGTGACAATAAGCCATGATTAAACAGTTATCGCCTATACGAACAACAGAGTTTTCTTGGCAGGACGAATTAATCGTCGCAAACTCACGTATTTCACAATTTTTTCCGATGATGACATACGTCTTTTCACCATGAAACTTCAGATCTTGTGTTTTAGTGCCTATGCTAGCAGAAGGCCATACAATAGTGCCCTCTCCAATAGTAGTGTTCCCATCAATATAAGCAAAAGACTTGATTACTACATCATCACATAGGGTAACTGTTCCTTTGATAACAGCATAAGCCTCGACGGTGACGTTATTACCAATTTTAGCTCCAGGCTCAACGATTGCATTGGGATGAATATTTGACATGTGTATCCAAATTCTATGTATGTTAAAAATTAAGCCTTAAAGTTGTTCTTTATCAACCAAAGCAAAACCAATTTCCGCTTCTACAGCTAACTGCTCATTTACCATAGCTTTTACTAAAACCCTTCCACCTTTCTGACTGATATGCATGCCGCACGCATGTAATGTTAACACATCTCCGGGAACGACAGGCTTTCTAAACTTTGCATTATTTACATAAAGCAGCAGCGCAATCTTCTGGTTATGTCCTTTTTGGTGAACAAGAATTCCTCCAGTTTGTGCTAGAGCCTCAAGAACAAGAACCCCTGGCATGATAGGCACACCAGGAAAATGGCCTTGGAAAAACTGTTCATTAATCGTCACATTTTTTTGTCCAATGATGACATTTTCCTCTAGATTGAGATAAATAATTTTATCTACTAAAAGAAACGGATAGCGATGAGGAAGAATTTTTGAAATTTGCTTCACATCTAAAATGACCGGTTGACTTGATGTTTGTAAGGCCATTATACACTCTCCATCTGCATGTGATTAAATAATTCTACTCCGAAGGCATTGTTAGAAAAATGCCCGGACCTTATAGCGATAATATGAGCTTTAAAAGGGACCCCGATAAGGAACAAATCGCCAACAACATCTAATATCTTATGCCTTACCATCTCATCCGGAAATCTCAATCCTTCCGGATTCAGAACTTTATCCTCTTTTATAATAACTGCATTCTTCAAACTCCCGCCTTTAAACAACCCCTTTTCAATAAGAGGAGCAATTTCTTCGTATAGGGAAAATGTCCTACAAGGAGCAATATTCTTTTTAAAATTTTCCGAGTTAATCACTTCCGTGTAGAATTGGGAATGAAGAAGATCTGACTGAGGGTAGTGAAGCGTATAACTAATCCGATATTCATCGGATGGCAATGCTACAATATGGACATCGCCTTGAGACCAGTAAACAGGAGCCGTAATCTCATGGATCTTTCTTACACCGGCCTGCTGACGGAGCTCTGCCTCTTCAAGCATTTCGACAAACGCATTAGATCCTCCATCAAACACAGGCACTTCCGGCCCGGATATTTCAATGAGGAGATTATCTATCCCGAAAGCGGCAAGACTGGCAAGTAGATGCTCTACCATTTGAATGGAGATGCCTTCCTTGCCCAAGATAGTGCATCTGGGAGTCCCTTGTACATATTGCAAAGAAGCAGGCAGCAGTGGCCTCCCCGGCAGATCTACTCTTTGAAAGACTACACCATGTCCTTCCTCAGCGGGGGAGAATTTAATAGAAACGGGAAGCCCAGTAAAAAGGCCACTTCCTTCTCGATATACCTCTTTAGCTATGGTATACACAGGCTTAACACCAGCAAGAGATCGCTTCACAGCAGACACTTCACACGGAAATGACAAAAGACCCCCCTCTAGATAAAATTGACACACCTAAATTTTTAAAATCAAGCGCCATTGAAGTACGTGAATTTATCTCATTTTTCCATTTTGATCAAGGTTTTTTTCCATCGTTTTTTCATTGAGCAGCCACGGTCAGTCCTTGTAAATACAATGTTGTGCGACTTAATTTCTGTGACATGTCCAATGATCTGCGCAAGTAACAACTCCTCCTCTTTTACTTTAAACGCAATGCGCTCATTACAAAGAACTTGCATAAGTTTACCTCCCATACGCCAGTCAACGCCGATTCAAGTTTGAAGTGCACAAGTAATTAAAAAAAAGAATAGGCAGGTGATGAAGAAATCTCTATTGTGATTTTGACCAAAAAACACACAAGAGGAGACCCCATATGCCAAAAGG
>JAHFTP010000123.1:604-5333 GCA_023265495.1 Chlamydiota bacterium | reverse complement strand
CAAGAAGCTGCTGCTCAAAATACGCAATGGTAGAGAGAAGCCCTTCGTTTACCTTCACCTTGGGCTGCCAACCGAGTTTACTTTTAGCTTCTGCAATATCGGGCCTCCGCTGCTTGGGATCATCGGAGGGAAGGGGTTTAAAAACGATAGGAGAAGAGGAGTGGGTATATTCCACAACAAGTTTGGCCAGCTCCAATATAGTGAATTCTTCCGGATTGCCTAGGTTGAGAGGGCCCAGTATCGTTTTATCCGTTTGCATAAACAATATAATCGCCTCAATGAGATCATCTCTATAACAAAAGGATCTCGTCTGAGATCCATCGCCATAAATGGTAATGGGCAACTGTTGCAGTGCCTGCATGATAAAGTTAGACACTACCCTACCATCACTCGGCATCATCTTAGGGCCATAGGTATTGAAAATCCTGCCTACTTTGATAGGAACTTGATATTGTCTGTGGTAATCAAAACACAAAGTCTCCGCACAACGCTTTCCCTCATCATAACAAGATCGAATGCCAATGGGATTGACATGGCCCCAATACTCTTCTTTTTGCGGATGCACCTGCGGATCGCCGTAGACTTCGCTGGTAGATGCCTGAAACACGGGAACACTCAGGCGTTTTGCGAGTTCAAGGACATTAATAGCTCCTAGCACATTTGTTTTGACCGTCTGCACAGGATCCATCTGATAATGAACAGGAGAAGCTGGACAGGCTAGATTATAGATCTCATCCACTTCTACAAAAAAAGGAAGACATACATCTTGCTCTAAGAAAGTAAAATGGGGATGATCTAGAAGATGGGCGATATTTTTCTTGTTGCCTGTATAGAAGTTATCAAGGCAAAACACTTTGTTACCTAGAGAAAGCAGTACTTCACAAAGATGGGATCCTAAAAAACCTGCGCCCCCGGTTACTAAACTTCTTTTATGCACAAGTCACCTACCTCTTAGATCAGTCTGACAGCCGGCAAATACAACAAGGGGAGCCTGTCCTCTCTCCTTTTCTGGCAGCAGATGTTCAAGTTCTTCAAGGGGAGTATCTACATGAGCTGTCACTACGCACAAATCACTTAAAGAGAGCAAAGCTTGAGAATGTGTTGCACAGATAGATCCACTTCGCAGCAGCACAACATCATACTTTTGTCTTAGCGCCTCTATAGCCTGGCTAAAGCGTTTTTGAGAGAGGAGCTCTAAAGAAAAAGGGCTGCAAGATCCTGAAGGAATATAATCGTATCCACCCATAGATTGTACGGGAAGAGAGTCTAATTCTCCCCTTAGGTAGGAATAGACTCCCAGGACATTATGCTTTTGCGTAACGGGACTAGCGAGCATGTCCATGAGCAAAATTTTTCCATGAAGGAGCGACACATAACTTGCAAGGGTTTGATGATAGCTCAACGCTATGTTATCGAGTAGGCAGACAGTCATCGGCTTGGCTTCCTCTTTATGCTGGGATAGAAAACACCCTATCCTCCTATATACCTCTACATCACTGCTTGCTATGTCCTGTAAATGTCTATCACAAAACGGGCTAAACTCTCCTACGCAGGGCCATCTATAATGATGGAAAGCGCCTGCACATGCATAGGGACTTTTTCTCATCCAAGAGAAAAATGCTCCAAAGAAATAGACAAATGCTCCGGCAAAAGCAGAGAATAAGCCTGAAGAAAATAGGTTTAACGAAATGGGGTCGTGCGGAGTGATGGCAGCATCTAAAGGACGCGACCCAATTTGAAATAACCGATGCTTGATGCTTCTCTCCTCAGCTATTTTAATGAGTGAGCTCACCCCATTTACTAGCAACTCTTTTTGGAAGCTAAGCTCATTTTCTCTTCTCCAGTTTTCCGGCAAATCTGTCATTTTCTTTTTGATATCAGAAAGACGATCTTGGATAAGAGATTTCTCTGTCTCTAATAGACCAATCGACGTCTCTTGCAAAGAGCGTATTTTTTCTTCAAATAGCTTGGTCTTTAAAATAGAGATATCGATCATTTGTCCTATGTGATCGACAAGAAACCTTTTTTGTAAAATAAGCGCTTCTTTAAGCCTTTGATGCTCTTTAGCACTTCTGTTGATATCATCTCGCAGCTCTAACGCTATTTGGCCTGCCTTGTGGATCATTTCTTGACTTATAGAATCTCCTAGCAAATTGCCAATAGAGCTCACTTCAAAGTCGGGATCTAAGATTTTATTTCGCAAGTAAATCAGTTGCTCAATATTGACTTGCACCGCATCTAACTGGTTATTGTAGTCTACGTACAGCTTTTGTACGGTCTCTGGATCAATCCCCTTCAGCTGGCTATGTTCAAACTCTGGAAGCATGCTCTCTTGCAAGAGGATCTGTTTTTTTTCTCCGATCTGTTTCTTCAGAGAGAGAAGATGACTTTTCAAGCTATTTTTACACTCCGAGAGCTTTTTGGACAGAGCGCCTTTTTCTTCTATGGACACGGTCGAGATAGCAGCCGTGATTTCTTTGATTTGCGTATAAAGGCTACCGACAGGAAGGTCTGTATTTTGTAAAATAGTAAGATCAGCCGGCACCAGATCTCCTGTTCTTAGAGCATCTAATAGTAGTTGTACTTCTTTTTCCTCGCTCTTTTGCAGGGAGGCTTGTAATACAGCTCTATCTTGCTCCACCTGTTCTAATTTATTATGCAATTCGACTTGCTGCTTTTCAAAAGGCTCTTGCAATTTTTCTTTCTTACTCTTCTTTTCCTCTTGCGGCGGTTCAATAGAGTCGAGTCTTTTTAATTCTAGCTCTACCTCTAGTAGCTTAGTCAAATAATCTTCTTTCGGCTGCTCTAAAAGCTCTAGTGCTTGTCTAAGACTCATGAAGCCATTGTCCCCTACATTTTTTGCTAGGTAGCCTGTGTAGTTCGTTAGACATCTTTCAAATTCAGCCAGGAGATCTTCTTGTTTTTTTTTGAAATAGGCGGATTCTGAAGCGGCAATGGCCTCATTTTGCTTTTCGAGATATTCCCTATATGCATCCATTAAACAGTTTAAAAATAGGGCAGCCCCTGTTTTTTTCATCGACAAGTAGTGAAGCCTAAGCAAAGATCGATCTTCCTTTGAGGAGTCTATCTGTAAATAACGGCTGACTTGTTTGTAGACATCTAAACAAGGAGCAATAGTCAGCGGATATAACTTGTGGGGCCTCATCCCTTTGGAGATAGATGCCAGAGTAAACTGACACTCGCTTGTCCGAACAGATTCCCCCAAAATAATAGGAATAGAAACATTTTTTTTCTTATCCGTGACAAGCTCTAAGGAAGATCCTTCCCCTTTACGTAAAAAATAATGGATATCATCCTTGCCATCATAGACAACCTTTCTAAAAACAAAAGGATCTTCCTCTTTAGGGTCTCCTCCAAAAGAGAGAAAAATATTTGTTCCAACCCTAGCAAATACGCGGAGAAGGAAAGGAGAAGTTTGCACCTGCGCTTGCAGCCCCAAGTCTGCAATCACTTGTCCCAGGACCGTATAGGAACTCATAACGGAAATAATGGAGTTCTCTACACAGTTATTATCAAAATCTAAAAAAGTTTTGAGCTTTTCTGAATATCTTTTAGCATCTATTTCCTGTCTAAATGTTGCCTTAGTTGCATACATGGGCTTTTGAAGGAGCTTCCATGCACAAGTAAGGGCAAAACAGATGAGCGCCACTCGCAGAACTTTTTCCTTTTTATTATGGAAAAGTCTCAGGATCTGTTTTTTTGTGAGAAATAACTCATCTCTATACATAGGATTTCTTAAGTAAAAAAAACATTACGGAACATTTACTCCCACAGACTGTATTCCTTTGGACACCAGATCCAACCCAATTAATGTAGGCAGGATTTGGGTAACAAAACGATTCCATTCTGTTATAGGTTTTGCAGCTACATAGACGATATCGCCTGGAATGAGGAGCATGCTATCATTGGGCAGGTGAATGACATGTTGCCAATTGAGCGTATAAATTTTAGGGTGAAGGACATTTCCTCGAATGACTTGGATATACGACTTATCCCCTGTAAAGGGAATACCTCCCGCTTCAGCTAGAGCCTTTCTCAACGTCATAAATCCATTGGGCACATTAATGACCCTTTCCTTACCTACTTCGCCGAGCACCATGAGAGTCGAGTCTTCTGCATCAGCAACATAGATCTTATCACCCCCTCTCATCACAATATTTTGGGACATGTCTCCTTCTTTCATGAGCTTATACATATCTACAGGCACAATGTGTTGATCGCGCACGACATAACTCTTAAAATAGTTGGCTCCGGGAGGCACCTTAGCAATGGAGAGTGTTTCAAACAATCGTATTCTTCCATCGACAGGCAGGGTAGGCACCTGCACAAGGCCTGCAAGCTCCACCTTTCTTTCTATGCGATCTTTGAAAGAGAGAAACACCTGAATGTCTTGGATTTCCACTTGATAGACCTCTTGGATCTTCTCTCTTGCTTCTTCTAAAGTGAGACCCTGTACTTCAATCGGTTCTACATCAGGTAAAATTACTTTCCCATCAGTTACCTTAAATCCAATAGAAGCGCTAAGACTTGCTACAGCAGAGATCAGATCGCTGCGCGTGGGATGAAAAAGGGCTATATTTAATACGTCTCCGTCGTGAACAACATCCGTATAGGGATCTAAAAGCTCTTCCTCAAGATCTTCGTAGGCAGCTCCTTGCATTTCTAAGATAAAGAATTTACCTTCTCTGATCTTATAAGAATCCATGAC
>JAHFTP010000123.1:0-594 GCA_023265495.1 Chlamydiota bacterium | reverse complement strand
TATAGGGAGGGTTGGAACAGCTACAAAACAACAAAAGAAAGAAAAATGGCAGCAAAATACTGACCCTGTTAATATGCAGCTTCATCTTTTTATACACTTTGCAAGTTGAAATACATCCATGCATAATACGTCTAACCCCTTATTTTCACACAGAAAGAAAATTTTTATCACAGGAATTGCAGGATTTATCGGATTTCATCTTGCTCTGCAGCTCAAGAAAGAAGGACACGATGTCATAGGCTGCGACAATTTTAACTCCTACTACGATCCTCAACTAAAGAAAGACCGGACGGCGATTCTCTCAGACCACCACATCCCCGTGCTACCCATTGCGCTGAGCGAAAGGGCGAAAATAGAAAAAGAAATACAAGAAAATTCCATCACAACACTCATCCATTTGGCCGCTCAAGCAGGAGTGAGACACTCTCTTACTCATCCGGAAAGCTATGTCCATAGCAACCTCGATGGCTTTGTAGAAATCTTAGAGATATGTAAGCACCACCCCCATTTGAAGCTTATCTTCGCCTCCTCCTCCTCAGTCTACGGACAAAATCAAAAAGTCCCCTTCTCTGAACACGACCTCACAGACCATCC